>JAADHD010000418.1 GCA_013152075.1 Verrucomicrobiota bacterium
ACCGTTGTTGGAGAAATTATTCAGAACGTTTTTGATCATGACGGCGTGATTACCGATTTTGCCGGTGATGGAGTGCTTGCTCTATGGGGCTGGCCTTCTCATCTCAGTTCCAGTGAGTATCACGCGATTCGTGCTGTCGATACCGCCGCCGCAATAGCGAAACACTTTGCCGCTCGTGTTGAATACAACAAGAAGCGACGGCAATATATTTCGCCAATCAGAATCGGCATCAGCTCCGGTCGAATTGCGGTAGGCAAAACAGGCCCCGCCCAGCAAATGCACATCAGCGTCTTTGGGCGGCAGGTCAACTTTGGAGCCCGTCTCGAAAGCATTGCCAAAGAATTTAAAGTGCCTGTCCTGGTATCAAGCGAGACCATTTGGCAAATGCCGGAGACCTCTCACCGCTTCAGAAAGCTATGTTATATGAAGCCTGCAGGCTTCCTGCAATCGTATCCCATATTTGAGCTCATCCTGCCAAAAGAGCTGGGCGGTAGCGGGGCAGACGATACCCATGTAGAGATATATGAACAAGCCTTGCAGTTGTTTGTCGAAAGGAAGTGGCGAGAATGCCGTCAGTTATTGGAAAACCTGCCTCAGGATGACCAACCTGCCCGCTGGTTGCTAGGAAACACTAAAAAATACAGTAATAAAGATCTGGATGACAGTTGGGACGGCGCTATTGATAGCCTCGCCAAATAGCCAAGAATCATTGGATCATTAACGCTCGTATATTGGCCGCGTGAAAAAAGACTTCACTATCAGCGATTACCAGATTCACCTACCCGCCCTGGGGGAAGGTGCTTTTGGTACTGTCTACCGTGCGACCTACCGCGGCATCAGTGACAGAGCGCTTAAAATTTTTAAGCCGGACACAGCGGACCTTTCAACCATGGCTCGAGAGCTGGAGAAACTCTCCAGTGTGGCTGAGCACCACGGAATTGTCACCTTGCACGACTTTGACCTATTGTCGGATTCCCCCTATTACGCCATGGGACTACACGCCGACGCCCAGGAGGATGGTTCATGGAAAACCCGTACTCTGGAAAGCCTTGGTGACAACACCGACCCACGAGATTCATGGCGCCTAATTCGCGAAATCGCTGATGCTCTAGCTTATCTTCATCGACATCAAGTTATTCACTGCGATGTCAAACCCAGCAACATTCTGCTGACCGATGAAAATCCGATCCAGATCAAGTTATGCGACTTCGGCCAGAGCCGAAATGAAGCCGTCGAAAACGTCGACCCAGCCGGAACCCCTCTTTACGCCAGCCCAGAGCAACTGCGTGATCCCCGGGATTCAGCCGACGGCAAAGGTTTCCGTTGGGATGTTTACAGTTTTGGTGTCATCGCCTACAAGATCCTGACGGGACGCTTGCCGCGTCTGGAGAAAATTTCGGCTTCAGACGTTTCCAATTTCGATCTGGAAGCCACCATTGCAGAAGCAGATCTAGACGATACCATTGCCGATGGCAACGGCATCAACGGAGAAACGCTTGCTCAACTGATCGAAAGCGAAGAGGAAATCGTTTGGCCGGAAAGAATTCGCCTGAATCCCGATCGACGGGAACTGATCGAACGTTGCCTCAGCACAGATCCAAAAAAACGCTTCGCAGACATGCGCGAGGTATGGAACCTCATTAAGCATATTGACCAACAGAGAGTGGTCAGCCGCTCACGTCGACTGAACTTTCTTTTTGCCTCCCTGCTATTTGTAGCCGTCTGGGCTACAGGCTTCGCTTTTGTTCAGGCAAAAAAAGCCAAAGAAGCCATCGAGGCAAGCCGCACCAACAGCAAACAGGCTGAAGAGCTCGTTCTTTTCATTATTAACAAGCTGAATTCCGAGCTTTCCCGGTCTGGCCAACTGGACTTGCTCGAACACATCGGACATAATGCCGAAACTTATCTGGAGAATTTATCCACCGGTCAGCGAGAGGGGCAAACCCTACTGCGCCTGTCAGCCAATACCACCGCGATGAAAGGCCAAGCCGCGCTGCGCAAGGCCATCGCGATGAAAGAGGATCCTGACTTTGATGAGAGCCTCAGCACGACCGAGAACCCCAGTGAAGACAAAGATCCCGGCAACGAAATTGACCCCTTGTTAACCACTCCCCCGACAGAAAACACTGAGCCTAAAACTCGAAGAGGTAAACTCAATTTCGCTTACAATCACCTCAAGAATGCTTACGAGATACACTCGAAATTGCTGGAAGAAAACCCAGATGATATCACTCTGGTTGACCTCACCTCCAACGACCTGATGGGCATTGCCCAAGTTCTCGATCAACAAAAAAAATACGACGAAGCTATAGAGCATTGCCAACAGGCTTACGAATTACGCACCAGCAACTTACTTACAAGCACTGGCGCCGACCCGACACTGATCCCCCGAGTTACCGAGTGCCTGTCCCATATCGCCGATATACAACGACGCAAGGGCGAGCCGAAGGACGCCGTTAAAACCTACGAAAAAGCAATCGATCTCTACACCACCGCAGCGAAAGACGCCGGCGCTGAGTCCCTCCCTATATTATTGGAGAAGGAGAATTTGATCTCAGTCATTAAATCTCTAAGCGCCCTTCAACTCGAAGAAAATGACATAGACAATGCTCGGGTAACTATTCGACAGTTGTTCACATATGCAAAATCGCTTGACGAAGCAGGGCCGGAATACCGTATAACAAGTGAGCTCGCCAAGGCTGACGGCTATCGATTTTTGGGGAAAATTTACCTAAGCCAAAACAACAGGCCCTCTGCCTTTACTTTTTTCCGGGAGGAACTCCCCCTCAGACAAAACGTAGCCTACAATCTGGAACCCTTGGTGCCTGAGCACAAAGCAGAACTGGCAGAATCCTTAGCACTATTTGCTTCCAGTCAGGATCTTGAGCTCGCGCCCGCTCGATCAGTAGCCATCAACAGCTATCAAGATGCCGTCCGCACATTGGAACGACTGCCATCATCGATGAAAAAAGATGAATCCATTCGAGCAAGAGTCATAGACTATCGCGAAAAAATTGCGCGCATCCTGGAAATGGATGAATAGTATTTTTTAATACTCATCTCTTCGTTCTTTCGTAAGCAAAAAAAAGCCCCCCATGCAGGGAGGCTTTTAAATATGTCGAATACCGAGTACTCTTTTTTAGCTCACCAGCTTCATCACTGGTTTGCCTTTATTGGCAAAAGTGAAAGGTCGACGGCTTGGTGAATAGATAGTTTCGTCCAAGTCAATCCCCATCGCATAACCGATCGTTGCCAGGAAATCGGGCGGCTCGACTGGATTGCTCTTAACCTTCTTGCCCATCTTGTCAGTTGACCCGTAAACCTGACCACCAACAATTCCGCCACCCGCAAGCATGGTTGAATAAGCTGCTGGGTAATGATCCCGACCGCTGTTCATATTAATTGTAGGAGTTCGTCCAAAATCTGTATTCACTGCTATCAAAGTCGAATCGAGAAGCCCCACAGCATCCAATTCTTCAATCAATGCCGTCAAAGCTTTGTCCAATTCCGGCATACGGGTCGACAATGCATTCTGAAGTCCGATATGCATATCAAAACCTCCGGCAACCACCTCAACCACACGCACTCCGTTTTCCACCAAGCGCTTGGCCAGCAAACAACCTTGCCCCAAGCGACCCGAACCAAATTTTTCTGCGTTGGCTTCCTGGGAAATGTCAAAAGCTTCCAGTTCATTGCTTTTCAGCAATTTATTGGCCTGCTTATAATACTCAACGTAGGATTGCGTTCCTGCATATTTATATTTATCAGCGAATTTATTACCCAGCTTCTGAGCCATTTCCATGCGACGGCCAAAACGGTCTTCATCCGTTTGAATGGACGAATTCGGCACCCCCCCAGCAGGATCGGCGATTGGCAGAGGGCTTCTCGAAGGATCAAGATAACCTGCATTGGAAGTACTTTGCCCTACCACCACGCTATCCGGCAATATTTTACCTCGCTTGCCAAGCAATTCTTCAGCAAAGGGGCCCACGGTCGGATGAACAATAGTCGCACGTTTGCCATAACCGGTACGATTCATGTATTGTGCTACCTCATGAGCCCCATTGGTCGAAGTCATGCTGTTGATAATAGCCAGCTTGTCCGCATGTTTCGCCAGACCGGTAAAATGATTACCTAAACGCATCCCGTCAACATTGGTCGCGATAGCTTCAGAAGGCCCCATCACCGAAGAACTGTCCTTCGGATCAAAGGTATCCAGATGAGTCATTCCGCCGGACAAGTAAATGTAAATCAGATTCTTAGCCGTCCCTTCACGCTTTTCCCCGTCTTTAGCCAACGCAGAAGAGCGCAACAAACTGCTCCCCACGCCCACGCCCAAACTGAGGCGAGCTGTTTTTTCAATAAATGCACGCCGACTGAAATCGTCTTTGCCTGCCAAGTTTAAAATATCATTCATAATCGTTATAGTTATAAGTTAATCGTTCTGAAATCGCTTACTGCACAAACAGGAATTCCGGACTATTCATGAGCGCCCAGGCGAGGTCGCTAATCCCGTCGTCGCCATAATCATCCATCATTTTCAGCCCAAGCTTCATCTCGTCATCCGTAGGATAGCGCGAGAGCATGGTGAAGAAAATGCCACGCACCTTATCATCCGGCGCATCGAGCACTTCAAGGTCAGCCACCACCTTCGACGAGCTACCCGTCATACGTTCGGTTACGCCACCGTTCATCAGCGCCAGCACCTGGGGCACAGAGCCGTCCAACGAGCGTTTATCTGTAACCAATCGATCAGACTGACCAAAGGTGTCCAGAAGCGAAGCGGCTGGAGCCGGTTGCGACATTTCCGAAGCCCTGATCAATTCTATACGACCCATTTTTGGCACAGAAGGCATGGTGGCCGTCAATTCGCCCGGTTCATTAACCACAACGTCTCCCAGACGTCTGAAGTTGGTATTCCATGCCTCATACTTGGCAAAAATCTCTTCGATGCTTTCCTTTTCGAAATCAACGGTCAACACTGATCTCAGGAACGAGCCGTCGCGACCTTTCACTTCATCGATTTTTGGCCCGGAGGCGAGCAACATTAATGAATCCCAAGCCTGCTCAGGCGCCATCCGGCGAAGAACCGGTCCAGCAAACAAATAAGGTTTGGTGGTGGAAGGCTCTTGAGCAGTCGCTAACCCCTGGTAAGCCCGTGTGTTGTAAAGAATCCGCATGAACTCACGTAGATCGTAATTCACCCGTTTCATTTCACTGGTCACGTAGGACAGCACCTGGGGCTGACCACAAACGGAGTCTTCCTCGAAATCCGTTACAGGTCCAATAAGGGGTTTTCCAAAAGCGCGATCCCACATGCGATTGGCGATCACCATGGCAAAGCGTGGATTGTCCGGGGCAGTCATCCAACCGGCCAAAGCTTCACGTCGGGATTTACCGCCTTTTTTCGCTGCTCCCCCAAGTAATGTTCTTGGTTTGACCACTTCGCCAGGTTTTCCACCACTGCCACTGAAGTCGTGCGGCAGTTGCATTTCCAAACTCTCACTATCCTGAACATTCCATCCCAGGAAATCTAGATAACGATAAAAATTGTATGCTTGTTGACGATTCTCCGTAGGAACTCCGTTCTTTTTAGCAAAAGCCACGAGCTCTTTTGTTTTGCCTTTACTATCACCGCCCATCATCCCCATCATTCCTCCACGACCAGCTATGCGCTGGGTGTTTCCAAAGAACGCAGCCATGCGATAAAAATCCATCTGTGTCCAGTCCGCAAACGGATGGTCATGGCACTGGGCGCATGAAATATCAATCCCCAAAAAGACCTGACTGAAATTGGCAAACGCATCAAATTCCATGCCCGCATCTCTCAGAAGAAAGCCCGACGCAGGGTTCTGCCCAAGGTTGCCTTTCGCTGTGATCATTTCCGTCACGATTTGATCGTAATGCTTATTGTTCTCCAACTGCTCCTGCCACCAATTGAGATAAGGCTCGGCACGCTTGCCCCCACCTTCACCAAGTTTGCCCCTCAAGCGAAACATGTCGGCAAAATAATTGAACATATGTGAGCTGTAACCCGGATGCGTCAGCAACTCATCAATCAAAGCACCACGTTTGTCCTTACGCGCACTTTCAGCGAATTTCATGAACTCTTCACGGGTCGGGATACGACCGATGATATCCAGATAAACACGACGCACAAACAAGTCATCCGGCAAGGCATCGTTAAAACCTTTGAACCCAGCTTTGGCCAAATTTTTAGCCAACAAACCATCAATTTTTTTCGCTGAAGCCATTGCCGAAGAGTTGTCGCCAACTCCAGTAAACCTTTTAGCCGCATCTGCATCGGCCTTGATCAAACGGCTCAAGGGAATTTTAACCGTTTTTCCGTTATTCATCCTCAACTCAACTTTATCGCCATCCAAGGCCACAAAAGCCGCATTGAGCTTTTTTCCATCCGTGCTTGTCCACACACGAGCGTGTAGCGGAGACAATAAACATGTGGTGAGAACCAACATTAGCCCCAAGCGGGACATTTTAGCAAAATACCGAGTATTCATACGTAAACAGGTTTTTATAGATTAATAAAACAGACAGAGAGATGCCCCTGAATTGAAGCAATCCCTATCTATTAATAACGCTAGGAGGTTTTTTTGTTACAGGCGATACAAAAAATCTTTTTTTGCAACAACCAGCAATGCAACAACCAGCAATAGTGAGGGAAAATGGGAGGGTTTAGGTGTATTACGGGGTTTACGAATAAACCTCGTCGTGACAGCAGGCTGCTGATTTATCGGAGCTTAACCTCAACAATTCCGCCTTCATTCAGCCTCGTCCACCTCAACGGCCACGTTCAGTCCATTCCGTTCAGCTGCGGCCCCAACCAAGTTGCGGATCGCCCCAATGGTATGTCCGTTCTTGCCAATCACTCGACCGATGTCGGTCTGATTCAAGCGGATGTGGAATTCATGTCGCTCTCCTTTCTGCTCATGCACCACGGTCGCATCCTCGGGATGCTCTATCAGTTTGAGAACGACATACTCGACAAATTCCTGTATTGCTAATGCTGCTTCCATATTTCAAATGAGTCCTGACTCGAAATACGGCATCCAAGCACGTTGGCGTCTTTTTTAAAAGCACGAAATACTGAAACCTCCCTTTATTATTCTGCATCGCTTGATTACCCCCTTCCATAGACGCAACCGACGTGCTATTAAAGTAGTTCGCTCAGGGGCGTTTGCCTCCAGGCACTCGAATTGTATTCATCCGTAAATCCCGCAATACCCGCAACTCGCCCCAATCTGCTTCGCGCATTTTACGGCCACCACTGTTGCGTCGACTCCCGAAATACTCTCGCTTGCTTTCAAAAAAATCATCCACATATCTCTGCCCTCCCAACACCGCCCCATCCGTAAAATATCTCACCCGACAGCGCAAAGCCGCCGCCAAAGGCAACTTCCCACCAGAAGCCCACACCTCCTCTATTTTTTCTTGTGTGAATCCCCCCTTCCTGCGATTCGTTCCATCCACCGTTTCTCCTCCCAGCCTTTCTTCACCGGCTCCATACAGTAAACACCGGTATTCCGCCACCACCTTCCTCCACGCCACCCGTTGTTTACCCATCACCGCAAAAGTCAACGCCTGACGTGCACCCTTCACTCCAGCGATCGCCGCCGCGTAAGTGCACCAGCGGTAATCTACCGGATCCTTCACCAGTCCCGCTCGCACGGGATTCAGATCAATATAC
>JAADHD010000294.1 GCA_013152075.1 Verrucomicrobiota bacterium
CAGCAGAACTGGCGTGATGTGGTGGCGCTGGCGATCAGTAATGGAATTCCGGTGCCGGCGTTTACGGCGTCACTTGGTTATTACGATAGTTACCGTAGTGAGCGTTTGCCGGCGAATTTACTGCAGGCGCAGCGTGACTTTTTCGGTGCGCATACTTATGAGCGAATAGACAAACCGGTTGGTGAGTGGTTTCATACTGACTGGCCGGAAGTGATTGATTGATTTGTTCGCGGCCAGCTCCTCAAGGAGAAGGGGGGAGAACCGCGAATGGACGCTAATAAACGCGAATAAGAGGGGGAGTGAGGATGAGTGATGCGATATGTTGTAGCACCAACGGTGCGCAATGAGATAGCCCAGGGTGGCAACCCTGGGAGAAGAAGAATAAAGGTAGAGTCCTGAAAGGGCGACATTTTCTCAGCTCGCGGAAATTCACCCTTTGTTCCTCCCATACAGGGGGGTGGTTCTTTGGCTAATACCCAAGGCGGTGCCATGGGTTATATCATGCAAGCCTTTTGGGGTTTTGGGAGAAGAGGCGGGCCTCAATCCACATGGATGATATTTACCGGGCAGCCTTCGGCGGCGCGGGTGAGTGCGGGGCGATCGTATTCGAGGGCTTTGCGGTGATGGAAGGCGCCCATTTTAGTGGAGTCGATCAGGATGGCCATGCCTTCATCGTCCATGGTGAAATATTCGGGGGCTTCCTGTTCACACAGGGCGCAGCCGATGCACTCGTTTTTTTTGTGCCGAACCTTCATCGATGATCAGGCCTCGACGGCTTCGAGTTTGTAAAACTTATCGCCGCGCCGCACTTCGTTTGATTCTTTCAGGGTGACGGTGGCACCTCTGTCAGCGGAGGCTTGCTCGACCATGTCTTCGCCATCTAAGACTCGCATGGATTCGATTTTCCCTTCCACGACACCGGTGGTATCGCCGATGATGAGATACTCGTCGCCGACTTCGATGCCGGAGGCTTCGGAGAGCAACTCGATGACTCCGGCTTTTTTGAAGTGGTTCTGAATCGAGCCGACAAAAGTTTTTCGGTGACTGGCTTTGCTACCGGCGGTGCCGGACCAGCCTTGCTGACGGCCGAGATAATAACCGTCGGAGAATCCGCGATTATAAACTTTCTCCACTCCGGTCATCAGGGAAGCGACGAGCTCTTGTGAGTAAGTTCCATTTTGAACTGCATCCATGGCCAGGCGGTAGGCTTTGGTGACGGCGCCGACGTATTCCGGAGCGCGTCCGCGACCTTCGATTTTGAGAATGCGAATACCGGCGCCTAAAACTTCGTCGAGAAACTCTATCGTCTTGATGTCGTTGGGCGACATGATGAGGTTGTTGTCAATCTTGAGCTCCTTGCCCGATTCGGTGTCCTTGACGGTGTATTCCTTGCGGCAGTTTTGAATGCAGGCTCCGCGATTGGCGGAAGCATTGTCAGTGTAGAGTGACATGCCGCAGCGACCGGATACAGCGATGCACAGGGCGCCATGAGCGAAGGCTTCGAGTTCCATTGGGCGCCCGGATTTTCCGCGTAGTTCGTTTTCCTGTATCTTGTCGAAGATGCTGCGAATCATTTTCAGGTTCAGTTCGCGGGCGAGTACAATGCGGTCACAGAATTGGGAATAAAATTTAAGCGACTCGTAATTGGAAATCGAAAGTTGGGTGGAGATGTGGACTTCGAGCCCGATCTCATTGGCGATCTGGATCGCCGCCATATCGGAAGCGATCACGGCGTTCACCCCTTGCTGATGGGCTGTTTCCAGAAGGTTGCGAGCGAGGTTCAGGTCATGTTCGTAGAGCAGGGTGTTGAGCGTCAGGCAGCTTTTGACATCACTCTCTTTGCAGATGCGAATGATCTCGGGCAGATCTTCGAGGTGAAAGCTGCGTCGAGCTTTGGCGCGCATATTCAGCTGGGCGAGACCGAAGTAGATGGAATCAGCCCCATTGCTGATCGCGGCCCTCAGCGAGGGATAACAACCAGCTGGCGACAGCAGTTCTGTATTGGGATATAACATGCGGCAGACACGAACGGCACTTTGGCCAGAGGCCGGTGACCTTGAAAACAAACGGGCGTAGATGACTGTGCCCCGATGTGGAGCAACATAAAGCAGAATGCACTATTGAACAAGGGGCTAAGCGGGGGAGAGCGATCAGGCTTTTTTAGGTGTTTACGGTTCTTTTTTGCACAAAAAGCAGATAATTTCATCGTTTTACGCTTGATGAATTGCTTTAGTTGTCTTAAATATCAGTTTTTAGAATTCTCGCAAATTTGATTCTCACGTGGTATCGCAAAGTTACGGCAATACGACCATCGTTCGCGCATTTGTAATAAATCGCGATCCGCAGGCTAGGCGGCTGATATGCCAGATTTTACTGCGTTGTGGTTACGCCGTCAGTGAGTGCGATTCGCCGCTGTTCGGGCAGGATGAATACGCTGGTGAATCCCTGGTGGTAGTGGACGTACGTTCAGTAAATGATGAGGTGCGTGATTTTCTCGCTTGGGTGAAAACGCAGAAAGTGGGCAGCGAAGGCAGGCAGCCCTATGTGATGGCGGTGGTTATCGGCGCGGAGATTGACTGGTTGAATCATGTGGACAGATCCGATTGGGATGAGATGCTCAAGATGCCGGATGAAGTGGATTTATTGCGTCAGCGTTTTGAAGATATTGGATCACGTTTTACGAGGCTTGAGGTGGCGCCGGAAAGTTTGGATCTGGTGAGTCCCTTTGAACTGGATCTCGATAGTGAAGTTGGTGAAAAATTTTCTCAACGCGAAGCAGGGGGTGAAGATGGATCTGGGGTCGAGCTATCGCCTTCAAGAGTGGCTGAGTTGAATGAGTTACGCGGGAGGGCGTCAACTGCTGGAGCCTTGCCTTGTCAGGAATTATTCAATGAGATTGCGGAGAGCGTTCCATACGGTTTGGTGGTATTGGGGCGAGATGAA
This sequence comes from Verrucomicrobiota bacterium, assembly GCA_013152075.1. Lineage (GTDB taxonomy): Bacteria > Verrucomicrobiota > Verrucomicrobiia > Verrucomicrobiales > DEV007 > JAADHD01. Next base: position 2,944 of record JAADHD010000294.1, read on the forward strand.
AAGTTCATCTATGGCAATGCCCGTCATGCGGAACTATTGGGTCTGGGTATCGATGAAGCTGAAAGCATGGAAGCTTGGTTGCAAGCGCTGTGTGCTGAGGAGAAAACTTGTCGTGAAGTCACCTCATCCTGGCGCAGGCACGTTTGGCAAAAGCAGTTGGTTCGCACTTATACCTTGCGGGCAGTGGGCGGTGAGATGGTGGATATAGAGTTCCGACCGAAACTGTTGCAGGATGGCGGCCTGTTATTGACGATGATTGATGTGAGCGAGCGATGTCGCTCTGAGGAGGCCTGGTTGCTGAGTGAGGTGAAGTTCAAGACGCTTTTTGGCAGTCAAGGAATAGGGATGGCTCTGGTTGATCGAACTGGGAGGATTTGCACCGTCAATAAGGCTTTGGAACAAATGCTGGATTACACTTCCGTTGAATTGCGCGCGATGGCCTTTGATGATTTTGTGGCAGTTGAGGATAGTGGCACAAAAAGGGATTTTGAAAATCTGGCAAAAGAAGAACCGCAACTGGCGGCGGAGGAAGTGCGGTTAAGCCTGCGAAAGAACGGGGGGGGTGTTCTCAAGGTGTTTCTGAGTATTGCCCGTATGGATGAAAAGGGAGGGCCGTTCATGGCGTATCTGGTGAGAGCGGATAACAAGGAAGGTGCGGAACAGGTGGGGTCGAGCAATCTGCAGGACAGCATGCTTCAGAATCGTGCCCTATTGGAAGCGGTGCCCGATCTGGTCATTCTGTTCGATTATTCGGGCAAGGTAGAGGACGTCAGTCCGGCCGATCAAGATGAAAGTTTTGCTCGGAAGTGTTCTACCTGGACGGGGCGTCCGTTGGAAGAAGTATTGCCGGCATTTTGGAAAGTTTGTGAGAACGCAGGTTTGTCTGAGTTGGAGTTTCACTCGAACGAGGGTCTGGTGCTTGAGTTTTCACCAGCAGAGGGAGGAGTCGCCTGTGCGCATGTGGCTGGTTGTGGACGCGGCAAGTACATGGCGGTGATCCGACGCAAAGAGCAAGGTGTTGGAGGGCCTGATGTGATCGCGAGCGGAGTGCTGGCTGGTTCAAACGAAGCGGATGCGAAGGAAGTAATTGAGTCTTGTGAGTGGGCGGATCAACTACAGACCCTGACGAGTTTGTTGAATCTGGAAATTGAGGCGATGCCTGCGGACCCGGAAAAGGAAAAGCGCAGTGTGTTGCAGAAACATCAGGGGAGAATTAGGGCAATTGCTTGTTTGCGAGCAGCTCGATTGGAACCGGTCAATGGCGGCAGTGAAATGGTGTCGGTGCCGACTTATTTGAAAGCCCTGCTCGAAGAACTGCTGGGCAGTTCGCCAATCGTGAGTGATAAGAGCATTGAGGCAGAGGTGAATTGCGTGTCATTGGGGCTTCCTGCCAGAAAGGCTTTTGCCCTTGGATTGTACGTGACAGAGTTGGTAAGCAATTCGATTGAACACGGCTTGGCGAATTTTGCGGGTGGTCAGGTTTATGTCCGCTTGCGTCGCAGTGATCGAGAGGCGGTTTTGTTGATCGGTGATGATGGTGAAGGCTTGCCAGCGGAGTTTGACTGGGAGCGAGCGAATACGCTCGGGTTTCGGGTGGTGAAAAGTCTGGTGGCGCAACTGGGTGCTCGGTTGGAAATCAGGCCCAGAGAGAACACAGAATTTTTGATTCGCTTTCCTTTGGGGTCCGATGAATGAGACGCACCAGATTTTGATCGTTGAAGGCGATGCTATTGTGGGCAACGATTTGAGTGATACGTTGATTCGTTGCGGTTATGAAGTGATCGGTATAGCGGCGACAGGTGAGAGAGCTTTGACTCTTGCTCGTGAGCGCCAGCCGGATTTGCTGTTAATTGATTTGCGCCTTGGTCAGGGAAACGCAGGAATTGAAGCGGCTGAGAAATTGCGCGAGCAATGTGGCGCGCCGGTGATTTTTATGACCGGCTTTTCCAACGAGGAGTCCTTTCATCGGGCGCGACTGGTGCGGGCGGTGGGATTTTTGCGAAAGCCTTTCAGTTCATGGGAATTGCAAGCGGCGGTGGAGAATGCGGTGGAGCACGCCCGGTTGCAGCAGGAGCTTGAGACCAAGGGGGGTAAATTTCTAAATACATTGCGGGGCTTGAGTGAAGCGGTAATCGCATCTGATCTAGAGGGGAGGATTACATTTTTTAATCCATCGGCGGAAACACTGACCGGCTTTCAGGAAACGGAAGTGGTTGGCCT
>JAADHD010000012.1 GCA_013152075.1 Verrucomicrobiota bacterium
GTCGAGGATTTAGTTCGTGACCTAATACTGTGTTATTGTCCCCTAACAAAGCATCCATTAGGATAAAATTTGATATCAAATCAATATCTTCAGTGCTTTTCTGGTTAACGGGAAATTTGCGATATTCGGTGTAGTAGGCCGATATTGCAGATCGTAGATTTAGTGCTGCGTTAAGGCTTCTACCTCTTCCATGATGAGAGCGCCCAGTGAGAGGGGATAAGATACCTGTAGCTGCCCAACTGAAAATGAGTAGGAATACTATTATCAAACAGGCTCTAGTAAATTTCCGGATATTAGTGTCTCTGTTAGCTTCGGTTGATGATGAAGACGTCGAATCGGGAGCACTCATTTGATAATTTTGTTCAGCTAATGCCTAGCGTTACAATTGCTTTGGCTATTGAATGGGGGAGGTAATAGGGAGCTCTTACTGGGCCAATAACCCTTCTAGCTTGGCGAGTTGGTTGACTTTTTTGTCGAAGCTGAAAAAATGTGTGCATTGCAGGGTCAATGCTGAGGCCACATGCAGCATGTCATAAGTGCGGAAGCCGTGTTTGGCGGTATGGCGTTGGCTGAGTTTTTTAAATTTCGGTTTCACATCAGCGAGTGTCAATGGACTGTGAATCAAGAAGGTTTGCTGTTCGAGATGATCGTTAAAAAACCCTTGGCTCGCCATTGCTGATTCCGGTGTGACTCGCCATTGTCCAGTGTGCTTGCTTTCATAGACCAAGCGTTGCAGTGCGTTGGTGAACTCGCAGGCGAGTAAGTCAGTTACTAGTAGCGGCCATGTGGTTTTAATTTCCTTTTGAAACAACAGCTCATGAGCTTGACCTGTGCCGTCTAGATTGAGGTAGAGGCGAACCAGTAGATTAGTATCGATGTAGACTCTCATGCTTCACCGGCGATGATTTGATCGAGTCTTTTTTGTTCAGAGTTTTTTGCGGTCAGATTGCCGAGCTGCTGTATCTTCTGCCAATGTGAACCGAAGTCTGGTTCCGATTTTACTTCTTTAGCCAAGGGCTTTTTTTTCAAACTTATCACGTAGGTGTCACCTGCACGGGTGCGAATGTCCACGCTGCCATAGGTTTTCACCGCTTCGAATACCCTAGCAGGGTTACGGTTCAGGTCTCGTGAGGTATAAGAGGAAGGTCGCATTGTCTGACAAGAATGACAGACATCAGGAGAGGTGTCAAGATCTGTCATCCGTTCTTCGTCCTTGTATTTTTTTGGGGAGGGGTAGAAAGAATGGTAAGGGGGTTACCTATGTTTTTGAAAAAGTGCGCTTAACTTGTAAACGGCCACAGCCAGGGGATGAGGATGGTGGCGGCGACCCAAAGGATGAGATTCAGCGGGACGCCAACTTTGGGGAAGTCGTTGAATTTATAGCCACCGGCACCGTAAACATAAGTATTGGTTTGGTATCCGATCGGTGTGGCGAAGCTTGCGCTGCATCCGAACATGAGGGCGACGATGAAAGGGCGGGCATCGACGTCGAGAGTGGCGGCGATGCCGATGATGACAGGAGTGAGCAGGGCGGCGACGGCGTTATTGCTGATCAGCTCGGTCAAAATAGAGCTGAGCAGGTAAATGACACTGAGGATGACTACAGGACTGTAGTCGCCTACGACATTCATGATGCCGTTCACCATCAGGGCGGCGGCTCCGCTTTGATCCATCGCCAGGCCGAGCGCCAGCATGCCGAAGATGAGGAAGAGGATGTTCCACTGGATGGCTTCGTAAGCTTGTTGGGGTGACAAACAATTGGTGAGAATCATGGCAATGGCTGCGACAATAGCGACTGCCGGAATGGGAAGCATTCCATCCATTTGGGAAAGGGCTGCTCCAATGACGAAGGCTGCGGTGATGGCCACACCTGTCCATAGTTTGGCAGGGCGAATGGTGATTTCCGGAGGGTCGGTGATGGTGACAAAGTCGTTGGATTTCTGGATCCGGTTGATGGCTTCGGTAGGCCCTTCCATCAGAAGGGTGTCACCGAATTGTAGTTTCACCGTATCGAAGTCTTTATTGATATTTTTCCCTTGCCGATGAATGGCGAGCACATGGATCCGATGAGCGCGACGGAAACCGATTTGCTTGAGGGTCTTTCCAACAAATGACGAGCGAGGCCCGACGATGCCCTCGATCAGTTGCAGTTCGCGGGTCTCGAGTTCCTTCAGATTGAGGTTTTTCTGCTCGGCAAAACGGATGCCGTCGGTTTCGTGCAAATCCTTGAAGCTGGTGCCGTGCAAAGTGAGAAGCAGGCGGTCGCCCTGTTTGACGGTGAGCTGGTTGAGCGGGACGTCGAGAGTTTTCCCCCGCCGCCTGACTTCAAGAATTTGAGCGCTGGGGATTTCTTTTAGCAGCGTTTCAACTAAGGATTTATCTATCAGGGGAGAATCTTTTTCGACGGAAAACTGGGTGAGAAAACTGCGAACCTCGGCGGGCTCAATAAGTTCGGCGAGTGAGGATCGTTCGGGCAGCAATTTGCGGCCGATGAAGATCAGATAGACAAAGCCGATCACCGCATAGACGAGGCCGAGTTTGGAGACTTCAAACATGGTGAACGGCTGTTGTCCGTAATCTTGAGCGATGCCATCGATGATGAGGTTGGTGGAGGTGCCGGTCAGAGTGCAGGTGCCGCCGAGGATGGAGGCGAAGGAAAGCGGGATGAGTAGGCGGGAAGCTTTCAGTCCGGTGGCTTTTGCGTGGGAGAGAACGATGGGGAGGAAAACTACGACGATGGGGGTGTTATTTACAAAAGCGGACAATACGGCGGCCATCAGCATAAGCGTCAGCATGACCCGCAATTCACTTTTACCGGCGATCCGGGTGAAAAAGCGTCCCATGACCTCGATGGTGCCGGTGCGTTCGAGTCCGGCGCTGAGCACAAACATGCAGGCGATAGTGATTGGGGCTCCGTTGGCGAATACGCTGAGCAGTCCTCGATCTGTGAGAGTGCGCACGATTTCCCCGTCGACGATCTGACGATCAAATACATCCGTCAGGGGAAGCAGGCCGAGAATTAAAATGGCACCCAGGGCGCTGAGGGCGACGACTTCAGGAGCCGCCCATTCGCGGAAAAATCCGAGTACCACGAAGACCAATAGCAGGCACACTGCGATGATGGGGAGATCGAGGGATGGGAGTAGAGGCTGGAGAAATTCGATCATGTAAGTGGATGGGACGGCGGACTTTGGGAGTGAGGAATACAACCGCGGATATCACGGATGAACGCGGATAAGAGAATAGGTGGAATTAGGATTAGTCTAAGGTGAATGTTTTCTCGTTTAAATCTTGGTACAAATACCCACGGTGCCATATTAAGTTGATGAAATCCCGAGAACCTACCGAATTTGAGCAACGTGTCTATGCGGCGACACGTCGAATCCCTAAAGGATGCGTGACGACCTACAAGAAACTGGCGCGGGAAATCGGCTGCGGATCGAATCAAGCGGTGGGTCAGGCACTGAAACGTAATCCTTTCGCCCCGGAAGTGCCTTGTCATCGAGTGGTGAAAACAGACCGGACTCTCGGTGGTTTCCACGGTCAGACGCAGGGGAAAGAAATCACCCGAAAGACCAGAATGTTGCGTGAAGAAGGCGTGGTGCTAGACGGTGCGGGGCGGGTGCCGACGGAGCACGTTTTTGCTTATTAAGAAAAAGTGACTGTATCGATGGAGGAACCAGAGGATATTTTTCGCCGCGAACTCGCGAATAACTTGAAAGATTTGGCGCGCTTCCGTATGCCTTTTGGCAAGTATGGGCCGGCGGCTTGTCCTCCCAAAGGCATGCCGCTCTACGACTTGCCTTTGGACTACTTGCTGTGGTTTCATGAGCGTGGAGGGGGCTTCCCCACGGGGCGCCTGGGGGAGTTGATGGAGTTTGTATATCATGTTAAAGGAGCGGGGGCCGGTGAGGTGTTCGCGCCTTTGCGAGAAGCGGCCGGGGGCAGGAAAACGACCAAGCGGCCGAGGAAAAGGGAGTTTAAGTTTTGAGGGTGGGGAGATCACGAGATTAATATTGACCTTTTTTTAGGTCAATATTAAAATGTGTCTATGACGACCCAACAGATATCCGTTTCGGAGTTCAAAGCTCACTGTGCGGAGCAGTTGCGCAAAGTTGAAACGGAGGATGTGGCGTTACAAATCACCCGTCATGGAAAGGTGGTGGCAACGGTGCAGAAGCCTGTTGAGGAGGTGTCGGAAAATAAGAAGTGCAAATCTTTAGTAGAGTTGATGGGCAGCTTAAAAGGCACGGTGACCTTTGCGGATGATTATGACCCTGATGAACCTACGTGGACAGACGGTGAATGGGAGGATCATCCTGTGAATATGGAGAATTCATGACACTTTTGTTTGATACCAATGCTTGGCTGAATTTTGTTCAAGCAGCAGAACGGCTTTCGCCTTCAGTTTGCAAGTTGATCGGAGATCAAAAAAAAATCGCCCTCTCACCTATCAGTATTGTGGAAGTGGCTCAGAAGCAGACCAAGGGAAGGTTGCGATTGACGGCTCCGTTAGAAGAGTGGGTGGAACGAGCTTTGTGTTCCCAGATTGAGATCTTGCCCATCACGCCTCAAATTGCTTGTGACGCTTACCGTATTCCAAATTTTCACGGGGATCCTGCAGATCGGCTTATCGCTGCCACTGCGAGGATTCATCGCCTTACAATTGTGACTTCTGATAAGTTGCTGATTCGGCACACTGATGTAAAAACACTTTCAACAAGGGCTTAGATAACAATGTATTCTTGGGGATTCTCAAACAAATGACGACAAAACGATCCATGGTGAAATCATTGCTGGCGGCTGAGGAGGCTTGTCCACTGGTGCGGGTGCAGGGATGGGTGCGAACCAAGCGTGACTCGAAAGCTTTTTCTTTTGTGGAAATCAACGATGGCTCCTGTCTGGCGAATATCCAAGTGATCGTGGATGCTACGGTGCCGGATTATGAAACGTCGATTTTGCCTCTGAGAACCGGCGCTTCGATTGAGGTGGAGGGTGAATTGGTGGAGTCACAGGGCAAAGGGCAGAAGTGGGAGATGGTGGCGAAGTCGGTCATCGTGCACGGCAATGCGGACGAAGATTACCCGTTGCAGAAAAAGGGCCACAATGCGGAATTTTTAAGGTCGATTTCTCATCTGCGTCCGCGATCCAATTTG
>JAADHD010000197.1 GCA_013152075.1 Verrucomicrobiota bacterium
CCTGACCGTAAAGGTAATGCCAGAGGCGGTTCACCATGACCCGAGCCGCGAATGTATTGTCCGGACGCACCAGATCATTGGCAAGTTCCAGACGACCACTTTGCTTCGTCTCGTAAGGAGTATCGTCGATCGCTTCCAGAAAACGGCGCGGCACCGGATCCCCCAGCTCTTTGTGATCACCCCTCACCATCATTGGCTGATTATAATTATCGGCTTCGAATAACCCGGGAACGCGAATCGGCAAAGGCACCTCCGCTTCCAGCGTGCGATAATTTTCAAGCAATGGCTTGGTCACCGGCAAAGCTCTCACTTGATTTGGAAGCAATCCCACCTTCAACGCCCCATCCAAAAACAATGCCTGCGCATCGCTCATACGATTCTGTTGCCAGGCGCTAACACAATCCTTGAGAGCCGATTGATAAACTTGCGCAACATCCTCGACGGATTTGGGTGGAGTTTTGCGCCCCGCACCAAACAATGGCGCCAACCACTCCCGAGAATTTCCGTTCGGAGGCGGAGATCCCTTCGGTAACAAAACCGCATTGCGGATCCCAAACCAGGAACGCTCACTTGATGTGTTCGCCAACACTGCCTGATCGGCAGCAGTCGATAATTCAATATGTATGTCATCGCCATCCCAATAAGTTAAGTCGTATTTTTTCCAGAACCATTTACCCCCTTTTAATCTAGTTACCGGAAAGACCGTTCCACTGCGCGGATAGTTCTGAACCACGTAGCGTGCCATGGCCTGACCATCACCGGTCATTTGTAGCCAAAGCTCCTTTTCACCTTTCAAGGCAATCCGCTTTGATGCCAGCACGGCGCGGTGTTTGTTTGACAGGAGATGCGAATACGATCCTGCCGGAAAAATTCCGCTCACCACCGAATCGCCTTTTGCATATAGGGCAAACTCCCCGGCCGGAGAGGGTTTTTCCTCAAGCCCTTCGCCATAAGAAAACCATTCCTGGTAAGTTTTAATATCGCTCAGATCCCAACGCTCCCCCTTATTCAAATTCCGAACGAGGCTTGCTCGACTTTTCTTCCAACTGTTATTCGCGTTATTCCACTGTTTTGCATAGTCCCCGCCCTTTCCGGCGATCCACCGTTGATGCAGGAAATGATCGGGGTTTTTCGCGGACTCCATTTCTTTCTTCATTGCCCCCTTGGGATTGCGGAGTTTTCCCGCCACATGACTCACCGCCTTCAACCACTCTTCCCCCAACGTGGCCCTCAGCTCTTTTTTCAAGCCAGCCAGCGCTTTTTTGTTTTTATCCAAGACTCCCGGTGCTGACACATCGATCAATGCAGGCCGTGTTGATCCAAGAATCCCAAACAAAGCATAATAGTCCGCCTGACTGATCGCATCGAACTTATGATTGTGACAGCGCGCACAGGAAACCGTCAGGCCCATGAAGGTTTTTGAGAACACATTGATCTGGTCATCGGTAAAACGAACTTTTTCATCCAGTGCATCCGTTGGCGCAAAACCATGGAACACCATACGCCAATGCGCCGTGCCGATCGCGGATTCATTGAGCCCAAGTTCTTTATTAATACGCGGTTTATCCAACAGGTCTCCAGCGATGTGCTCCCGCATGAGCTGATCATAGGGGATATCGGCATTGAGCGCGCGAATGAGATAATCACGATAACGATAAGCGTGCGGAATCGCAGGATCACCTTCTGATCCGTGGCTATCGGCGTAACGCACCCAGTCCATCCAGTGACGCGCCCAGCGCTCACCGAATTGAGGTGAATCAATCAGGCGGTTAACAAGCTGTTTAAAAGCGTCCACACTTTGGTCCTTCAGAAATACCTCAACTTGTTGCGGAGTCGGAGGCAAACCCGTCAAAACTAAGGACGCACGGCGAACCAAAGTCCGCCGGTCTGCCTTTACTGCAGGCTTCAGTCCTTCGCTCTCCAGCGCCGACAAAATAAACTGATCGACCGGATGCTGCGACCACTCGAGATTCTGCACTTTAGGAAGCGCCGGTTTTTTCACTGCTTGAAAACTCCACCACAACTCACGTCGATCTCGAATCGCATTCCAATCCGTATCAGCGGCGACTTCTTCATCCGTCGGCGCTTGGTCTCGCGGATCGGGAGCCCCCATGGCTATCCACTTTTCGAAATCAGCAATAATGTTTTCATCTAGTTTCGCTCCCGCTTTGGGCATTTTTAGGTCTTCGTGCTCGTGTCGTATCGTCTTGATCAGAAGGCTTCCATCAGGATCTCCGGGGATAATGGTTTTGCCAGTGTCACCACCGGCAAGTAGCGCGTCACGATGATCGAGAATCAATCCAGCCTTCACCTTTCCGCCCGTGCGGTGACATTCGTAACATTCCTGCGCAAGAATTGGTCGAATACGATTTTCAAAAAACTCGATCTGCTCAGCAGACAGTTTTGGCGCAGCCGGCAATACACCGGGCGTCAACAACTCCAGCAAAGCCAAGCCTGAAATGGTTAACAAGCCTTTCATGCAAATAGCCGCTCCTGTATTTCCCTCGCTGCTTGAACACATTCACGCCCCAGACGCTCAAACTCTGACTCCGGCAATCGAAATGACGGGGACATCACTGTCAGCGCCGCGACCGGGTATTCGTATTGATTTAAAATCGGTGCACCAATGCAATGGATGCCTTCCAGACCCTCGGCCAGATCAACCGCGTATCCGCGGCTGCGCGTTTTTGCTAGATCTTCTTTTAGGGCCTTGCGATTTGAAAGTGTGGTTGGCGTGTAGGGTTTCAACTTCACCCTGCCCAGCCAGTCAGAGAATTCATCATCAGGCAGCCAGGCAAGAATCGCTTTGCCCGGCGCGCAGGAAAACAGGGGAACACGCAACCCAATCTCTCCCGTCACCTTCACCGGGTGACAACCACCGACCTGTTCCAGCACCACCGCCTTGTCACCAGACCGAACGAGTAGCTGCACCGTCTCACCCTCCCGGTCACGTAATCCCTGCATGGCTTCGTAGGCACAAACAGCCAGACTTTTTTCATTCACCTTAGGCCGGGACAAATCGAATAACTTGTTACTCAATACGAACCGCTTGTCCGACTCACGACGGTGAAGGTACGCCCTGTCCTGCAGAGTATTAGTGATCCGAAATACTGAATTCTGCGAAATTCCCAGCTCCCTCACAATCTCGGCAACGCTCAATCCGAGCGAATGCTCAGAGAGCAATTCGAGAATTGCCAGCGTCCGATCCGTTCCGGGTGACTGGGCGGCAGTATTTAGTCTGAGGGGGTCTTCTACTTTCATAAAAAGGAATGAATTAGTATATATTTAGATTAAAAACTGAATTTAGATTAATGCAAGGCGTAAAGCAGCTTTTCTCGCAATGAGATGACAAAGCTCACAATTTTCAAATTCAGCCCAGGAGTCTAGCGCTTGCCGGGCCGCGGCGGGCCTTTTGCTCCTTTACCCGCAACCTGAATATCCAGGCCTGGGCGTTGCTCTTTCAGAGATGCAACCAGAGCAGCGGTATCAAAAGAGTTTTTCCGCGCGTCGATCAGCAATACCTCCAGAGTTTTAATACCCGCGATCGCTTTCATATGGTCGACAGTAAAAGTGTTCGCATTCTCGATCGAAAGGGTCTTCAAAGGCAATTTTTGTAGGCCCTTCAGCCCTGACGGAGAGATCGTAGTCTCAGTTCCTCGTGGCGCATTGAAGTCCAGTTTCAGGTCATCCAATTGGGGAAACTGCTTAACGATATGAGCCAACTGTTCATCTCCGGGAATCAGCGGGGAATGATAAAGATTGAGCTTGGTAAGGTTGGGGAGTTGTGTCAGAGACAAAACGGCATTCCTTTGTTTTTCAGGTTGTCCCTTGTTGAGATCCCGCAAGCCCATGCAACCGCCGACCGTCAGGCTTTCAATCGGCAGATCGCTGAATATGGATAGGCTGGTAAAATGATGGCCGTGCCAAATGGTGAGTTTTTTGAGCTTAGGCAAATGGTGCAGGAAGCCCCAGTCTTTATCACCCGCCAACGGAGAGTTCATTGCGATCTCTTCAAGGTGAGGCAAGCGCCCCAGTAACTGCAACTCCTCGACAGAATGTTGAGGTTTACCGCCGGAAAATATTTTTACGGCACGGTCCTCATCGTTCCTGCTAATTCGCGCGCCTGCCTGTTCAAAAAATGCGACGATTCCAGCTTCGTCTTTAGGCAACTCGGCTCGCAATGACGCGCCATTAACTAACAGCATCAATGCAAAGCCTATTCCTATGTAATTCGAATTCTCTGTTTTCATTATTAATAATCCCCCTCTTCCTCACCCAGCCTGGAAAGCCACTTCTTCATAAGGCTGAATGACCACAAAACCGGAACCTTCAAACAGCATTTGAAACGACTCACCGGATCCACGCCCGATGAATGTGCGAAAGGATGTGTCCGTTTTGAACTGCGGCGTCAGGTTTCCGCTCCAAGCCACAGTCGCATTGGGATCAGTGGTCACCGGCTTGCCGGGTTCTACAAGCAAAGTGATCGGCTCATAATGAGTGGTCATTGCCACCATGCCGGTACCGCTGAGGTGCACATTAAAAAGACCGCCGCTTAACATCGCCGCCACTTTTTTCATCATCGTAATCTTGTGGTCGAGAGACGGCTCAAAAGCGAGCACGTCATTGCCATTGATAAAAATACTTTCGCCCTGGAGATTGATAACGCTCACTTTTTTGCCCGCATCGGCAAGATAGAGTTTACCCACCCCGTCAGCGTAGGTAATGCGCATCCCTTCTCCCGAAATTGCTTTTTTTAGCAAATTACCGATGCCCTGATCCAGCGCTTTTTCGCGAGTGAATTTGATCTCACCATGATAAGCAACCATCGAACCCATCTTGGTATTAATACGCCCATCAAGATTCACCTCGAGCAGACGTTCGGTTTCTTTTTCAAACAGCCCGTGCCCCCTGTCCTGCTGAGCAGTGGCCTGAATAAATTCTTGTAAAGTATAACTTGGTTGATCTTCCGGAAGAGGTGCTTGTGTCGTCATGATAGAAGTATGCCGGATGAGCAAATGAACTCCAATTATAAAGTTGCCAGCATTTTATAACGCAGATCCATCTAGTGTTCGAGCAAGTCTAAATTGACGGATACAGGCGTTTGAGCTTGATCCTTGCATCCGTGTTAGTGAATTGCCAGTTGATGGGGCGTG
>JAADHD010000192.1 GCA_013152075.1 Verrucomicrobiota bacterium
CTTTGCCTTTCAATAAATCTTGTCAGTCGCATCAATCCCAGGAATGTGATCAAAGTGTTTGTCATGCGTTAAAATGACAGCCCCGATATGAGAGGCGCAGACAGCGATGTGTAAATCGTGCAAAGGTAAAGTGACCCCCCGCCGATCCAACGACCATGCTAGATTCATCGTTTCATCCCAGCGTTGTAAACTAGAATCCACATAAAGCATAACATCCCAGGCACGCTGAAACTTCTCAAAACGCTCAAATTGCCTGATCCCGCGCCCAACTTCCGCCTTGATCACACCGCAGGTGGCTATATCTCGGGATTCAGCCAAATAAGACAGCGTTTTGAGGGGATCAATGCCGTCACGTAGCTGCGCAATATACCAACAACTATCAACCATCAATGGGCGGCTCATAGATAATCAGTCCTGCTCTGCAACCACCGAGATCGAATCCGATTCATTTGCCCCATATGCTTATTTCTCCCTTGCGGGCGCAGAGGCTGGATCAAACATCGATTTCAACTCTGTTTCAGAAGCTCCCAAACCTTCGCGTAAAACCTCCACCAACCGAGCTTTTCGCTCAATTTCTTTCAATGCCTTCATGATCGCCTCCGTTTTAGTGCTGGATCCTGTTATTTTCACGACCCTATCTAAAACCTCTCCATCAAGATTCACAGTGAGCTTCATTCATTACTTTTACACACTTTTTCCATTTTTACAAACATTCCTGTATCATTCATGTATTCGAACTGTATTCAACACGCCTTCCCTGAACACTAAACCGCAGGAAAAAAGGTGACTATTCAGCTGTTTAAAGCCGCTCCGAGTGGGGCTAATATTTTTTATTTTGTTTACCCAGGATTACATCCTGGGCTGACATAGTGCCCCATCAAGCGATGTTATTATACACCGCCTGCACGTCCTCATCCTCTTCCAGCAAGTCGATCAGCTTTTCGATTTCTTCCAGCTTCTCTTCACTGAACTCAACCGGTGAATTCGGCACTCGTTGCAAACCTGCTTTTTTAATGGTCACTCCCAATGTCTCCGCCGCCTGAGTAAGACTGCCGAATGACTTGTAGTCCCCATAGGCCGTCGCCATATCATTGACCACTTCAAATTCTTCCAAGCCGGCATCGATCAACTCCAGTTCCACATCATCAAAATCCACGCCCTCGGTCTTTTCCATTTCGATCACGGCCTTACGCGCAAACAAAAAATCAAAAGCCCCGTTATTCACCACCTCTCCTCCGTTCTTATTGAAGTGTGTTTTTACATTGGCTACCGATCGATTGGTATTGTCCGTCGCGCATTCAACAAATAGCAACACCCCATGCGGCCCCTTGCCCTCATAACTCACTTCAACAATCGACTGCGCATCTTTACCGCTCGCCCGCTTGATCGCTGCCTCGATATTATCCTTGGGCATGTTCTGCGCCCGCGCATTCATGATCGCAGTGCGCAACTTGGAATTGGTCTCAGGATCATCCCCTCCCTCTTTTGCCGTCATGGTGATCACTTTCCCAAGCTTGGGAAACACTCGTGACATAGTACCCCAACGTTTCTCCTTGGATTTGCGGCGGTATTCGAAAGCTCTTCCCATGATTCGTAATGTCTTGAATTCAAGCCGAATGCTCGGCAGTCGACCATAGCCTCATATTGATATTATGCTGGAAAAAACACTTGCTTCCCATGAAAGACCGAATACCCTATAGGCAATTAGGGGTTTAAAAAATTGACATGGAAACAACTGCTATAAGTAAAAAAACGGCTGAAGACGCGCTTTCCAGTGTGGATTTACCTGCCTTAAACAAGCAACTGTCCGCAATGTCAGCCATGCAGCGCGTAGAATGGGCTGCCGAGCAGTTCCCCTCGCATATCGCCCTGTCTTCCAGCTTTGGTGCACAAGCCGCAGTATCGCTACATCTTGCTACCTCCGTTCAAGCCGATATTCCGGTCATCCTGGTCGATACCGGTTATCTTTTTCCCGAGACCTATAATTTCATCGATGAACTGACCGAAAAGCTGTCGCTCAACCTGAAAGTTTACCGCCAGGAAGAATTAAGCGCCGCTTGGCAGGAGGCTCGTTACGGGAAACTTTGGGAGCACGGTGTGAAGGGCTTAGAACAATATAATGAAATGAACAAAGTCCAGCCGATGCAACGAGCGCTCGCTGAGCTGGATGCCGCGGTTTGGATCGCGGGCTTGAGACGCGATCAGAGTGCTTCTCGCCAAAATCTGCCAGTAATTACTTCAAAAAATGGACGTCTCAAGTTGCACCCTATTATCGACTGGACAGACCGTGACGTTTATGACTATCTCAAAAAACACGACCTCCCCTATCACCCACTGTGGCACGAGGGCTATGTATCACTCGGCGACTGGCACACCTCATGCAAGTTGACCGATGGCATGAGCGCTGAAGACACTCGTTTTTTTGGCCTGAAACGCGAATGCGGCCTACACGACGACGTGGAGTATGTCATATAAGCCCCTGGCCAAACTTGAGTCCTGTTAATTTCCTGCTAAACCTTGGAGCTGATTTTTTACTTTTTCATCATGTCATCTGAACAATCATCACAGGAAAACATTCATCCGGAATTTGATCGGATGCTTGATCGGCAGTCTAAAGAGACTCTGCTGAATCAGGAAGGCTGTGTCGTCTGGTTGTATGGGTTGAGCGGTTCTGGGAAAAGCACACTTGCCAATCAGCTCGAACGCCGACTGCATGACGAAGGCTTACTGGTCAAACTTCTGGACGGGGACAATGTGCGCAGTGGGCTCAACCGCAATCTCGGATTCTCAGACGAAGACCGTTCGGAAAACATTCGCCGTGTAGCCGAAGTAGCCAAATTATTTTGTGAAACCGGCATCGTCACACTGGCAGCTTTCATCACCCCAAAAAACGAGCTACGACAACTCGCCCGCGAAACAATCGGTGATGATGACTTCATCGAAATTTACGTGAAGTGCTCCTTCGAAACCTGCGCTGAACGTGACGTGAAAGGGCTATACGCCAAAGCGCAGGCAGGAGACGTCAAACAATTCACCGGCAAGGATTCTGCTTTTGAAGAACCCGAAGCCACAATTCCTGACCTCATCATTGATACAGATGCGGAAAACGAGAACGAATCACTTGAAAAACTCTATCAACTCGTGTCCGCTCGCGTTTCAAAAAAATCGTAGCAAGCAAATACAGGCAGCCTCCAAACACTTTCATCTTCAATACAAGCAACCATGCAATCCTATCGAGTCACACATCTCAAGCAACTGGAGTCCGAAGCGATTTTCATCCTGCGTGAAACCGCTGCCCAGTTCCAAAAACCCGGACTGCTTTTTTCTGGCGGTAAAGATTCCATTGTCATGGCCCATCTGGCCCGCAAGGCTTTCTGGCCTGCCCGCCTGCCCTTCCCGCTCCTGCATGTCGATACCGGTCACAACTTCCCGGAAACTCTGGAGTTCCGCGATCGTTATGTGGATGACATAAAAGCCGATCTCACTGTGGCACTGGTGCAGGACTCAATCGATCAGGGCAAGGTAGTCGAAGAAAAAGGCGTCAACGCCAGCCGCAATAAACTGCAAACGGTCACCCTGCTGGATGCCATCGAAGAGTGCAAATTTGACGCCTGCCTCGGCGGGGGTCGACGTGATGAAGAAAAGGCGCGCGCCAAAGAACGCTTTTTCTCACATCGTGATGACTTCGGCCAATGGGATCCTAAAAACCAACGACCTGAGTTATGGAATATCTTTAACGGACGCAAACATCATGGCGAACACTTTCGTGTATTTCCACTGAGCAACTGGACGGAAATGGATGTTTGGCAATATTTGAAACTCGAGAACATCGAGCTTCCCAATCTGTATTTCGCCCATCAACGGGAAGTCGTGAAAAGAAACGGCACTCTGTTGGCGGTATCCGAAGTAGTGCAAGCACAAGCAGATGAAACGACCGAAACCCTGCAGGTTCGTTTCCGAACCATCGGCGACATGACCTGCACCGGCGCCGTCGAATCTGACGCTGACGACATAGACAAAGTCATACAGGAAGTGGCCACTGCCCGACAAACCGAACGCGGCACCCGATCCGACGACAAACGATCGGAAACCGCCATGGAAGACCGCAAACGAGAAGGCTACTTCTAGGCCGGCCCAATAGAATTCGATATACAGAAAAAATTAAAATCAATTTTGATAATGAGCGAAGACACTGACACCAAAGGCTATCTGGACATGGATCTGCTGCGTTTTACAACTGCAGGCAGCGTCGATGACGGCAAGAGCACCCTGATAGGCAGACTACTCTACGACAGCAAAAACCTGTTCGAAGACCAACTGGAAGCCGTAAAGGAATCGAGCCGTCAACGAGGCGACGAAAACGTAAATCTGGCACTGCTGACCGATGGGCTGAAAGCAGAACGCGAACAAGGCATCACCATCGATGTGGCCTACCGTTATTTTGCGACTCCAAAACGCAAGTTCATCATTGCCGATACACCCGGTCATATCCAATACACCCGCAACATGGTGACCGGAGCCTCGACGGCAAATCTGGCGATCATCCTTGTGGATGCCCGCCACGGAGTCATCGAGCAGACCTGCCGCCATGCCTTTATCGCGGATCTACTTCGTATCCGACACGTCGTGGTTGCGGTAAACAAAATGGACCTCGTTGATCACAGCGAAGAAGCTTTCAACAACATCGTTACGCAGTTCAAAGAGTTCGCTTCGCGCCTGGACAACATTGTCGACATGACCTGCATCCCCATCAGTGCGTTGAATGGTGACAATGTGGTCGACCCCTCGGAAAACATGCCCTGGTATGAAGGCTCTACTTTACTCTACCACCTTGAATCCGTTTACATCGGCTCGGACCACAATCACGTTGACGCACGCTTCCCAGTGCAATGGGTGATCCGTCCTCATTCGGAAAAATATCATGACTTCCGCGGTTACGGCGGACGTGTGGCTGGCGGTGTATTCAAACCCGGAGACGACATCGTCGTGCAACCTTCAGGCTTCACTTCGAAGATCAAAAGCATCGAATCCATGGACGGGCCTCTTGAGAAAGCCTACGCCCCGCTTTCCACCACGATCACGCTGGAAGACGAAATCGACATCAGTCGAGGAGATATGATCTGCAAAGTCAATAACCCGCCCCACAAAGGAC
>JAADHD010000279.1:0-1957 GCA_013152075.1 Verrucomicrobiota bacterium
CCTTGGCAGTCAAAGCCCCCAGCTTCGCTTCCGCAGGCGGCATCAACTCATCCGGATCGTCATGAAAAAGGCGCACCAAGAACTCACTCTTTTCCACATTGCCCGGCACAATCGCCCCGGCCTCAATCGCCGCCTCACGAACATCCAGACGCAAATCCGCCTCCCGATGCCCCTTGTCCGGGCCGTGACAATGAAAACACTTGTCCGACAGTATCGGCATCACCTGCTGGTTAAAGTCTACCTTGTCATCCCCGACAGCAGGCAACGAACCCAGCAGCCCTGCCACAACCACCGCCGCCATCGTTTGTTTGAAAATTAATCTTCTTCTCATCATTTTATTTCTGCGTAACAGCATCCGGTCTTCCAATCTGAAAAATTTTATTCAACTCCTCATCGTTCAATGCTCGATTAAACAACATAAATTCATCAATCCTACCATTGAAGTTACGGATATTTTTCGGCCCAGGCGTTCCGGGTGGATTGTAGTTCCCCATCTCCATCGCACCGAACTTCAGCGGCAAGCGTTTGTCCAAATTCACAATATCTACCCGGCTGACCAGGCGACCGTCGATCAAGTGACGCACCTCCAGTTTCTTCGGATCAAACACCGTCGCCAGAAACATCCAGCGACCTAGATCGTTAAAACCAATCTCCCTGCCCGAGTAATAATTATGATTCCCCTCTTTTCCAAGCACGCCCAGAATCATCTCGCCCGTGCGCTCGAATTGCCAATGCGGACTGCCCGGCTTCCAATCATCGGTCAGCAAAAGACTACTCCACAAACGGTCCATCCCGTCAATTCGCACCCAGGCCGCGTAAGTCAGTGCTCTGAACTCACCCGGAAGGATCAATCTCACTCGATCCGCTGGGCTTTTAAAATCGAGAGCCTGTTTGCCTGGCCAGCGCCCTGACGTCCATTTCGCTCCAACAATCGCCCCATTCAAACCCGCTTCTTTGCTCTGCCCCTGATTGTGCAAAACCCGATCCCAGGATCGCTCCGGTTCAAAAGTGTAATAGGCAACCAAACTGTGGTCATTTTTCAGCTCTTTAGAGAATGCTTTCCATTGCTGATAACGTGATTCAGCACGCGCTCCACCCACATCATCCAACAAAGAGGATTCCGGGAACAGCGTCGGATCCATATCAATCGCCTCGCCCTCCTCAGTTCCCGTTAACCGCATCGCCTCTCCTTCGGACAAGCCTCTGGTGGTTTTCGCATCACTGCCCACGCCCCGCAACTCCACTTTGCCATCAAAAACGTGAACCTCCGACGCTCCATTCTCAGTCACCGATATGCCAAACTCGGTTCCCAAATCCACCAGATCGTAGTCCGGAGTTTTCACCGTAAAACCAATCGCCTGCGGCGGCACTGACCCGCGCACTTTTCCATAGTGACAAAAAGCCTCGTTCGCCGAACGAATATCCAGATGTGCCGGCGCTTCCAGGATCACCGTTGCCCCACTGTAAAATTCGATCTGCACCGTGCCCGAAACAATCCTAACCTCTCCCACCGAAATCCGATCACCTACGCGGTAATGCATGGCCCCATCCGCCCACTCAAGCCCAGAGGCTCTCGTCAAAATCGCCACCCCGTCATCCTGAGCAATACTCGTCACACTCACCTTATTATCCGAGCGTTGACCAAGTAACAGCATCCCCAAAAACAAACTCGCCACCAAAGCCGCTGCCAGGGATAATCTCGCCCTCCACGGCCATCGACGTTTTTCATTACTCTCGGAAAACTCCACGATCGCCTCACCTCCTTCTTCGCTTTCAAACTCACCCGCATACTCATGCAGACTCGCCGACAATGCCATCACCTTCACATAATGCTGTCGCACCGCTTCATCATCCAGCAAACACTGTTGTAACTCCGCATGCCGTTTCGCAGAAATAGATCCATCCACCAACTCGTCGCACAGCTCACCAAGCTTCAAAACATCCGCATCTGTAAGTT
>JAADHD010000279.1:2052-7203 GCA_013152075.1 Verrucomicrobiota bacterium
ACGCCGCCTGCCGACTCCGGCCCGCCTGCGCCGCCGCCCGTTCCACCCCGCTGCCACTTTCGTAGCGTGTCAGCACCATGCGCCGATCCCGCTCATTTAATTTTTTCAAACACGAGCCCAAGGCCTCATGCCGCACATCCAGCTCCACCTCCATCGTTCCTGCCGTCGCTACCACCGCCTCCATCACCTCTTCATTAAACACCACCTTCGAGCGAGCAAATTTCTGCTGCGCTGCTTTCACCTTCCACCAGGCAATGCGATTGGCCCAGGCGACAAAATCCGTGCCGGATTCAAACTCATCAAACTTCTCATAAATTGTCACCGAAGTTTCCTGCAAAATATCCTCCGCATCCGCGCGATTGGGAACCAGCGTATAGATATAAGCAAAAACCTTGCGTTGATTGCGAGTCAGCAATCCAACCAGCTCCGCTCGGCTATCCTGATGATGGGGTTCGTCTGAATTCATTAAAATCGTGTTCTCAACAATGTAATAGCAAATGACCGTCGAATTAGGACATTTTTTTAGAAAAAATCCAAGGAAAGGCACTTTTCAAGTGCCTACACGAACACCCCAGCGCATGAAATGCGCCGCTCCTTGCTCCTAAAACCCTGCCGGTTCTCCACCCTCACTCCTACTTACCCCTCAATTCCGCCGCCTTCTTTCTCAAAGCCTGCGCCTCCAGGTGACTACCCTTTTTTTCGTAAGTATCGGCCAGACTCGTCATTGATCTGAGTGTGTCCGGATGTTCAAAACCCAGCACTTTTTTTCTCAGTTCCAACACCTCTTCTTTCAAGGTCAAGGCCTCCTCAAAACGACCCACCCCTCCGTAAGTGCTGGCCAGGCTAGCCATGGAAGCAAGAGTGGACGGATGCTCGGAACCCATCACTTTTCTTTTCAATTCCAGGGTTTCCTCTTTCAATGCCAGGGACTCCTCATGACGACCTGCCAGGCTGTATGAATAAGCGAGACTGGACATGGAAGCGAGTGTTGAGGGATGCTCGCCACCCAACGCCTCTTTTTTCAATTTCAAAGTTTGTTCATTCAAATCCAACGCTTCATCAACGCGACCCACATTTCCGTAAGAGCTCGCCAGGTTGCCCATCGCCTGGAGTATGTTCGGATGATTGGCACCCAATACCTTTTTTTTCAATTCCAGGATTTTTTCATTCAAAACCAAAGCCTCCTCAAAACGGCCCATGTTCCGATAGTAAGCGGCAACCTTTGCCATCCCGACAAGTGTATCCGGGTGCTCGGAACCCAATACCTTTTTTTTCAATTCCAAGGCCTCTTCTCCCAGAGCCAGAGCCTTTTCATAATCACCGATTTCACTGTAGGAATAAGCCAGACTGCTCATCGTAGCGAGGGTGTCCGGGTGCTCGGCCCCCAACTCTTCCATTCTCAATTCAACCGCCCTTTCACGCTGCTCAATGGCAGCCTCATAGTCCCCCAGATAGGAATAAGTATAACCCAGGTCATGTCGCAGTGACGCTTCAATCAGCGGTTGACCAGCAAAGGCTTCCCCAATTTTCGGTATCGCTGCATCAATGGCTTCGCGAATCGTAGCATCAATCCCCAATCCTCCTCCCAGTGATTTTGGCCTCGCTGCCGCCAGCACCTTGTTCTCCAAAAAATCCAGTACCGCCTTCGATTCCGCGGCAGACTCCTCAGCCAGACTACGCGCTGATTCGGCTTGAGCTTCTGCCTTAGTGGCACGAACGGCTTGCCATATACTTACCACCGTACCTACCAGCATGACCGCAAATATCAGGCTCACTGTCGTCAGCACCGACTTGTTTCGCCGGGCAAACTTGCCGAGTCGGTAACTCGCCGAAGGAGGACTGGCTGTCACCGGTTTATCGGTGAGGTAATACTCAATGTCGGCAGCAAACCCGTCCGCGGTTTCGTAACGACGGTCACGATCTTTCTCCAGGGCCTTCATCACTATCCAATCGAGATCACCGCGAATCTGGCGGCTCAACTTTTCAGGCGCCGTGTGGTACACTCTCATTATCGATGTATTTTCCTCACTGCTCAACGAACCAAGCCGCGTCGAGGGTTTGAGCGGTTCCTCCTCTCGAATCAAGCGATACATTTCCTCTACCCCCGCCTCGCGTATTTTTTTCAGCCCCAAGGGAGTCTTCCCCGTGAGCAGTTCATAAAGCACCACCCCCAAAGAATAGATATCGCAGCGGGTATCAATGTCGCCCCCTTGAGTCGTGGATTGTTCCGGACTCATATACTGCGGCGTGCCGATCATCTGCCCAATCGCCGTATACAAAGGCTTTTCGGTGAGCTCCTGCTTGATCGCCTTGGCCACTCCAAAATCGATCACCTTTACTACCGGCTTGGTGTCATGATGGATCACCAGGATATTGGAAGGTTTCAGATCGCGGTGAATAATCCCTTTCTGATGGGCGTGCTGGACTGCCGAGCAGATATCCTGGAACAAGACCAACCGCTGTCTCGTGTCGAGGCAGTATGTGTCGCAATATTCGGTTACCGGCAATCCCTTCACCAACTCCATGGCAAAGTAAGGACGACCGGTTTCGCTTGTCCCGGCATCAATTACCTTGGAAATATTGGGGTGATCCATCAAGGCCAGCGCCTGACGCTCAATTTCAAAACGAGTGATCACTTCCCTGGTGTCCATACCCGGCTTGATAATCTTAAGAGCAACCATGCGTTTGATCGGCTCAGTTTGCTCCACCATAAAAACCACGCCAAAACTACCTTCGCCCATTTTCTCGAGTAGCTTGTAAGGACCTATTACGTCTCCTGCTTTCTCAGCGACCGATCCCCCATTCCCTTTTCCATGTCCAACGGGCGGAGTCGACATTTTACCGGAAGTCTTCCCGGATCCGTCCATAGAAACAGTAGCATTATTACCCTCAGCGAAAAATGCATCCGCCTTCGCTGCATCCGCCAACATACTCTCCACCTCCGAACGCAATTTACCATCATCTCCGCAAGCCTCTGCCAGAAACGACTCGCGCTCCTCGAACTCCAGTTCGTGAGCGCTGGTAAATAAATCTTTGGCTTGAGTGTTCATCTTGTTCTCACACGCTCAAACAGCCTAGAAAAACGACCAGTCTATTCAAGCATATTCATACAACTTTCGGATGATCATTTTACCCGCATATTTCATAACATTTTGTAGCGAGGCGCAGGAATGGCTGATTGTGCCAAGGCGGACGCCGGAATCGACGCCGAACTGGGTGAGCACACCCTGTCCAAGTCGATTCCAAGGACAACTCAGGCAGAATCAGCCAGGACAAGTCGTAGTAGAACCGGAGCGAAGTGAAGATAGCCAGCCGTAGGCTGCCCGAAGGGCGAGCGGTAGCGAGGCAAATGTTGTGAGATATGCGGGTTAACCCCCGCCCAGAATCACTTCTTACTAACCTTGGATACCTTGATCTTTCTCCCGATATCCGCCGGCGTAATCCCAGCTGCCCCCAACTGAGTCCTGGCTTGCGCCAATGCTGTTTTAGAGACCCAAATCCCGTAGTACAATTCATTCCGGCGATCAAATGACAAGGATGAAATTGTCATTCCTTCAGCTTTATAGCTACCATCCATTTTCAGCAGGTTCTTCTCGGAATCAAGCCAGCCGATTTTAAACTGCATTCCATCGGGCATGGCCTCAAAAACTCCCCGTAGCTCCCGGTCCTTGTTGTTTTCCACATAAACGGGATACCTCCCCTTGTTTTTCTCCGCTTTAAGTAATTCATTCCAATCATAGAAACTAAGCCACTCGGTAAAAATTCCGCTTTCCGGCTCAGCCTCCAATTTTTCGCTCGCAGGCTTTCGGAGTGCGGCACTTAATTGTTTCAACAAGTTTTGATCTTCCGTACTCAGATCAGCAATTAAAAATGGAAACCTCCCACCCCCTTTTTTCACCAGGATGATTTTGTCACCATCGATTCCATCCAGTGCAGCTTCAACGATCCTACCTGACTTGTTCTTCCATTGACGGGTTTCTGTTGTTAGTGGTCCGGATTTTTGAGCAGGCTTAATCTGAATTTTTGCAGCTGTCACCCCCAGACTGAGCAGTTTCCCAACAGCCTGCTTGTATCCCTCCTTTCCTATCCAGACTGCACAGAAATCACTCTCTCCAGGATTTTCACTCAAGAACAGCAGCTCGTAACCGTTTTTCTTTCGTTGGGCATGTATCGCCAACAACTGCGATTCGGTAATTGCCGTCACATAACACACTTGCGTTCCACTCTTCTCAGGAAAATCAAAGGCCGCTCTTACCTCACCATTGGAATTACGTTCCACAATAAAAATAACTTTACCCGCACCCGTTGCTTTCTTCAGCAATTCCGCCACCTGTGCCCTTGACCCCCATGGAGTAAAAATTGCCTCACGTTTCTTGTCAAAACCGCGCTTGAATTCAGATTCCTCAAAACTCCCTCTCACTCTCTGGGAGTAAACCGGGCAGATCCCTGACAGGGTCAGGGTAATAAGGGTAATGATGCTGAGTAGATTTTTTATTTGAGTCTTCATCTTATTACTACACGCGCAATAAGACTGAAAAAACGGACATTTTTTTAAGATTCTTCCTGGAGAGCCCGGTAGAGCCAGACTTTAGCCACCGTCCAATGCCGTCGCACGGTCTTTTCATTCACTTCCAATAGCGCTGCAATTTCGTCATTCTTCATACCCCCAAAAAAGCGTAATTTGACGATGCGGGCGTTCATTTCGTCCTCCTCCTCCAACTGATCAAGCACTTCGTGTACCGCAAGCAATCGTTCGTCCGGAATCGGACCCGAAATATCAACCTCACTCTCAGGTATAGCCACCTCACCACTGCCGCGTTTACTTGCAAGTCGACGCCGTGCCGCTTCAACCAGGATCCGCCGCATGGCTTCGGAAACGGCTGCAAAAAACTGCTTTCGATCCCGCCACTCATCAGGAGCACTTTTTTCCAACCTCAACCAGGCCTCGTGAACCAATGCCGTCGCGTTGAGGGTGTGATCCGCCCGCTCCCCGGCCATGCGCGATGCCGCTATACGCTTGAGCTCTCCGTATAACCCGACAAACAATTCGTCGTCACGGGTTTCGTTGGAGGCATTCAGCCATCGGGTAAATTCAGGCATGGTGAGAGCTAGAAGTATCGCCCGTTTGAATTGAGCAGGTCAAGTAGGAAA
>JAADHD010000019.1 GCA_013152075.1 Verrucomicrobiota bacterium
CAATATTCCTCACTGCTGCCTCCCGTAGGAGTCTGGCCCGTGTTCCAGTGCCAGTGTGGCTGATCGTCCTCTCAGACCAGCTACCCATCGTCGCCTTGGTAGGCCGTTACCCTACCAACTAGCTAATGGGATGTGAGCCCCTCAACAGGCGATAGCTTATAAATAGAGGCCACCTTTAATCTATCGGCTTTCGCTTCAAGATGCCATGCGGTATTAGCCCCGCTTTCGCGGAGTTATCCCCCACCCATCGGCAGGTTACTCACATATTACTCACCCGTGCGCCACTTTACTATCTTTCCGAAGAAAGAATTCTCGTTCGACTTGCATGTGTTAAGCGCGCCGCCAGCGTTCGTTCTGAGCCAGGATCAAACTCTCCAAATAAAGGTTTGAACCTTTTTTACTGCAAAATTGTTACTTGACCCGTTATGAATCAATACACACTATTTAGTTGTCAAAGAGCGAAAATAAACACCGCAAGAAAAACTACTTCTCTGCGGTGTTCCTGTTATTACTTTTATCCGGCAAGGCGCAACAATTTCGCGTTGCCTATTTGGTGAGATAGTTTTACCACAGCCAATACAGGTTGTCAATCCCCTCGCACTAAAGAATATCGTTTTTTTTTCCCTATTTTAATATCATAGCGATCCGTACCGGAAAGAGTGATCTCATAAGCCGGGTCAATGATTTTTTTCTGATTAATTTCCACTGCCCCTTGCTGAATAAGACGCCTCGCCTTTCCCTTACTATCCGCCCAGCCCTGTCCATGAATTAACGCGACAAGCTTCACTGGCACTGCGCCCACAACAATCTCTGGTGCGACTTTAGAACCACCTTTTCTTCCGACAGTGAGGTTAAACCTGTCTTGTGCCTCTTTTGCTTTCTCAGAACCATGAAACCTTGCAACAAGCGTAGACGCCAGATAAAGCTTGGCTTCCATGGGATGCCTCTGTTTGAGTTCCACAATAGATTCGTCAGTCAACAACTCAAAAAAACGCCACATCAATTCATCGCTAATAGACATCGTCTTTCCAAACATCTCAAAAGGAGTGCTTTCTAAAGCAATGTCATTGGCGAAGCTCTTGCTCATTTTCCGAACGCCGTCAGTCCCCTCTAAAAGCGGCACCGTTAAAACAACCTGCTGCGCTTGCCCATAGGCCTTTTGCAGGGTACGCCCCACAAGCAGATTAAACTTTTGATCTGTGCCGCCAAGCTCCACATCTGACTTTAAAGCAACCGAATCATAGCCTTGAATCAAGGGATAGAGGAATTCGTGGATGCCAATAGGATGCGAAGCCTGATATCTTTTCTGAAAATCATCTCGTTCGAGAATTCTTGCAACGGTGTATTGTGATGCCAGTTGAATCAACTCCCCAGTAGGCATTGAATCCATCCATTCACTATTGAATCGCACCTTTGTCCGTTTTGGATCGAGTAACTTAAAAATCTGTGCTTTGTAAGTCTCTGCATTTTCTAAAACAACCTCACGTGTAAGTTGTTTACGAATTTCAGAGCGGCCTGTCGGGTCACCAATCATCCCCGTGAAATCACCAATGAGCACCGTCACTTCATGGCCCAGATCCTGAAACTGCTTCATTTTTTGAAAAAGCACCACATGACCCAGATGGAGATGAGGAGAAGTCGGGTCAATACCCGCTTTTATTTTAAGAGGGATGCCTTCCTGCTTTGATTTTACGAGTTTTTTTACAAGTTCAGAGCGCTGAATCAGATCTACAGATCCACGCGACAGCAGTGCGACATCCTTCTCAGATTCCGCAAGCGCTTCTTCGTTAGACATCAATTGCTCCATGCGCCCAAAGACTTATTCATTTTCCGATGGGACGAAGCGTAGATAAGGCATCATTTTTTCTAACTTTTTAGCACCAATGCCTTTTACGCGGAGCAGATCACTCGCCTTAAGGAAAGGTCCGTCCGTTTTTCGACTTTTAATAATCGCATCAGCCAATTTAGGACCGACACCAGGAAGCACCTGCAAACCTTCAGCATCAGCAGAATTGACGTCAATACCATCCTGAGCCACTGTGGTAGCCACTGCTTCTATCTGAGTTGCTTCTGAAGCAGCAATGGCAAAAGAAAAACTAAGCCGTTCTTTCTCTGCAACAAAGCGAAGAAAAAAGACAGAAGTAAAAACAATAGAACAAACAAAAATCTTACGAAAAGCTTTTATTTCACCCAATGGCGCGCTTTTTACGAAAAAACTAAGCTTGTTTTTCATTTTCCAGGAACCGTTCATAATCCCTCCACTCCATCAATTGATCAAGCTCATCGGCCTGATCCATCTCAATTGTCACAATCCATCCACCGCCATAGCTATCCTCATTGATCAATTCCGGCTTCTCATCAAGCGACTGATTGGCCGCAACGATTTTCCCGCTGACAGGAGCATAAAGCATAGACGTTGTTTTGGTAGATTCAATTTCGGTAATTTCCTCACCTTGTTTCAAAGACCGGCCTATTTCCGGGATTTCCAAATATACAATGTCACCCAGGGCCTCCTGGGCAAAATCGGAGACACCTATCGTGGCTTTCCCGTCTTCTACACGAATCCACTCATGTTCTTTATGATATCGAAGGTCCTTTGGAATCAT
This sequence comes from Verrucomicrobiota bacterium, assembly GCA_013152075.1. GTDB lineage: Bacteria > Verrucomicrobiota > Verrucomicrobiia > Verrucomicrobiales > DEV007 > JAADHD01. The sequence goes on from JAADHD010000019.1 coordinate 2,607, forward strand.
TTATTTATCTCTCACAATGCTGAGGGCAAAAAGCGATGTCTGTATCTAAAAAATGGCAAGATTATCAAGAAAAGGCTCAGTCATTTACTTATTCAATCATGCCTTCAATCGGGCTACTGGCTTGTGCGTAGAGTTTTCTGGGAATTCGCCCCGCAAGGTAGGCCAAGCGTCCTGCATTCACGCCATACCGCATCGCTTCGGCCATCTGAATGGGATTTTTTGCCCCTGCAATGGCCGTGTTCATCAAAATTCCATCAACACCAAGCTCCATCGCCACCGCAGCATCCGAGGCAGTGCCAACTCCCGCATCAACAATGATCGGTACGGAAATCGTTTCCATAATGATTTTCAGGTTGTAAGGATTACGAATACCCAGACCGGAGCCAATCGGTGCCGCTAAGGGCATGACAACCGCCGCACCCGCATCAACCAGTTTTCTGGCCATGATCGGATCGTCATTGGTATATGGTAGTACAATAAAACCCTCCTTCACCAAAACGCGCGTTGCTTCAAGCAAGGCCTCATTGTCGGGAAAAAGGGTTCTCTGATCTCCAATGACCTCCAGCTTCACCATATCTGAAATACCCGCAGCACGGGCCAAACGCGCGGTACGAATCGCCTCATCAGCCGTATAACAGCCCGCCGTATTTGGCAAAATCTTGTAGATCTTCGGGTCCAGATAGTCGAGCAAATTCTCTTCTTTTGGATCCAGAATATTGACACGCCGCACTGCCACCGTTACACAATCGGCTCCTGAAGCCTCTACGCCCTTCTTTGTCTCTTCAAAAGATGCATACTTTCCGGTGCCGACAATTAAACGTGATTTAAATTCGATGTTACCAATAATCAAGGGCGCGTCAGTTGGCATCTTCCCCTCCTCCTATAAAACTAATAATTTCCACCTTGTCTCCCTCGCAAAAAATTCGGTCATGATAAGCCGCACGGTCAATAACAGTCAAATTTATTTCAATCGCAATTCGCTCCGGTGCAATATCAAGCTGCTTGAGAAGCATTAAGACATTTGCACCCGCCGGAAGATCTTGCTCAACACCGTTGACAAGGATCTGCATACACGCTCCACTCATTGATCAAGCCACACCATAAGCAAGCATGGCATCGGCCACTTTGATAAAACCGGCAATGTTGGCGCCCTTGACATAGTTGACATATCCATCATCGCCTTTCCCGTGTTCAGCACATTTTTGATGAATCCGCTTCATAATTTCGCTTAAACGCCCTTCCAATTCCTCCGCCCCCCAGGACATACGGATGCTGTTTTGCGTCATCTCCAGTCCAGATACAGCAACACCCCCTGCATTAGAAGCCTTTCCAGGCGCAAAAAGCACTTTAGCCTTGTGAAACACTTCAATTGCTTCCATCGTAGAAGGCATGTTCGCCCCTTCTGAAACTGCCATACAGCCATTAGCCACCAGATGCTCCGCATCGGACTTTTCAAGCTCATTTTGTGTCGCACAGGGAAAAGCAAGATCACAAGAAACACCCCAAGGGCGCTTCCCTGCGTAGTATTCACAATCGTATTTTTTAGCATATTCAGAAATTCTACCCCGCTGCACCGTTTTCAGTTCAAGCACGTAGGCCAGCTTTTCTGCATCAATCCCCTCAGAGTCATAAATAAATCCGGAGGAATCCGAGAGCGTGACCACCTTGCCGCCAAGCTGCGTGATTTTTTCAGTGCAATACAAGGCCACATTACCTGAACCGGAAACAGTACAAGTTTTTCCTGAAATGGACATGCCCTGAAGCCCCAACATCTCTTCCATAAAGAAGGCGTTGCCGTAACCCGTTGCTTCCGTGCGAATTAGGCTGCCGCCAAACTCCAGCGACTTACCCGTCAACACCCCCGTAAACTCCCGCGTTAAGCGTTTATATTGCCCAAAAAGAAAGCTGATTTCGCGGGCACCCACACCAATGTCACCGGCCGGAATGTCGGTATGTTCACCAATATGAAAAGCCAGTTCCGTCATAAAAGCCTGGCAAAAGCGCATGACTTCGCGATCAGACTTGCCCTTAGGGTTAAAATCCGCTCCCCCTTTTCCGGCCCCCATAGGCAAACTGGTTAAGCTGTTTTTGAAGGTTTGCTCAAAGCCTAAAAATTTTAAAATACTCAAGTTGACAGATGGGTGAAAGCGCAGCCCGCCTTTGTAAGGACCAATGGCATTATTAAATTGAACCCGATAGCCACGATTCACACGAATATGCCCCGCATCATCTTCCCAAACTACCCGAAAAATAATCGTCCGGTCCGGCTCCGTCATGCGTTGAATGATGCCCGCCTTTCTATAGTGAGGATTTTCAAGAATAAAGGGAATGGCATCTGCGACAAACTCGTAGACCGCCTGATGAAATTCCGTTTCCCCTGGATTTCTTTTGATCAAGCCTTCCATAAAATGCTCTACAGACAAGTCATCGTACATGGCAGTCTCCTTTGTTTGAGGTGGACGTTTTGTGCTTTGATGTCATTCCGACAATCTTTATGAGCCGGAATCCATTTTTTTGACCATTAGGTTCCCGCCAGAAA
>JAADHD010000373.1 GCA_013152075.1 Verrucomicrobiota bacterium
CCACGGCTGCGGTGATGTCGCTCGAAACGTTGTTGCTTGTCCGCTTGCGGAAACTTGCCAATACAAGCGCTTGAACGTTCTGCCTTATGTTGAGAAAACCTCGCGCGAGCTGACTGCGATGCGTGACCTCGACAATTTGCCGCGCAAGTTCAAGATCAATTTCTCCGGTTGCGGAGCAGGCTGTGGTCAGCCCTTCATCAACTGTGTAGGCGCGATCGCCATCACCAGGAAGAACGCCGCGGGTGAAGAAGAGACTGGATTTAAAGTGGTTATCGGTGGAGGCATGGGCTGGGCCCCCTTCATTGGCAAAGAGCTTTTCTCTTTTGTTCCCGCCGACCGCATCGTGGCCATGACTCGAGCGATTGCCTTATTGTTTCGTGACAACGGCGATCGTCGCGACCGCACTCAGTCGCGCTTGAAATTTGTCGTTCATAATAAGGGCATCGACTTCTGTCGTGACCAGGTTCTCGAATTGATGAAGTCCGAGGACGTGGAGACCAGCGGAATTGAAAATGAGCCGGTCGAGGACATTGGCATCGAATACCCTGAGCGTCCCTTGCTTGAGCCGAATCCAGTAGGTACAGATGGCAAAGCTACGGTGAGGGTCATGATCCCCAAAGGTGAGATCAGCTTTTCCCAACTCAAACGCATGGCTGAGTTGACTGAGATTTATGGTGATAAACGTCTGTTTTTCACCCAGCGTCAGAACATTGAAATCCACGGTGTCAATCCCGATAAGGTGGACGAGATCAATGAACAGATTCGCGAAGCAGGATTTGAAACTGAAGGTTTTTTTGGTCTTCGTGATATCGTGCCATGTGTTGGCACCACTTATTGCCCGAAAGCGATTACCGAAACACGGGCGCTCTACGATTTGCTCATGCCGGTCGTCAGCCAGGATAAATACAAGGACATCTGGGACAAGGGCATCATTAATATCACCGGCTGCCCGAACAGTTGCTCGCCTTATCGCATTGTTGACATCGGCTTTCGTGGTATGCGCATTCGTGAGGAACTCGGTTCGGTCGAAGCCTACCAGATTGTCATCGGCGGCGAGCACGACCGCCTCTGCAAAACCGTAGGTGAATTCAAAAAAGACGATTGCCCGCGCATCGTGGAGACCCTCCTCGATACCTTTATTAAAGAACGACAAGGCGACGAAACTATCGCCCAATGTGTCAATCGATTGGAAGTTTAAATAATGAGCGACGATAAAAACTTAAGCCCATTTCGGATAGCAGTCGATGAACTGAAGATCGATTATGTGATGGCGCCAATCGACCAGGAGTATTCGACCTTCACTGGTGTCGGCTCCTCGCCGCTCGATTTTAAAAGCTACGACAAGGACATTCCCTGTCAGGCGGCCTGTCCGGCCAAAACCCGTGTGCCGCATTACATCCAGGCTTTGGCTGAAGGAGACCCGGATAAGGCATACCGCATCAATCAGGAAGATAATGTTTTTTCAGGTGTTTTGGGGCGTGTTTGCTCCCGTCCTTGCGAAGATGCTTGCCGTCACAACTGGACGGATACCCAGGGGCCGGTTCATATTTGTCACCTTAAACGCGCAGCTTCGGATTACAAAACCAATCCGCCTGCGCCACTGCCGGCGTGGTTCGGAACAAGCACTAAACGAGTCGCCGTAATCGGTGGAGGCCCGTCCGGTCTGACCGCAGCCCGCGAGCTGATCCGTTATGGTCATGAAGTGACTCTGTTCGAACGTGACAGCATGCTCGGTGGGATGATGGCGCAGGGCATTCCGGTGTTTCGTCTACCTCGTGATATTGTTGACATCGAAGCCAAGGCCATCATCGATAGTGGGGTCAAGGTGGAGTATAATTCTACCGTTGACGCTGATAAAATGCAGCAGCTCATCGACGAATACGATGCCGTGCTTGTTGCTGTCGGTACCACCAAGGCGGTCAATTTGAAGATCCCGGGTCACCCCGAAAATGGCCACGGTATCTCCGGGTTGAAGTTCATGTATGACTACAACATGGGCAATATCGGTGACATGGAAGGGCAGGACGTGATCATTCTCGGCGGCGGATTCACTGCAGTCGACTGTGCTCGTTCCTGCGCCCGAGCCGCTAGCCGTCTGGTTGGTGACAAAGGTTCTGTCAAAATTGTCTATCGACGCACCGAAGGTCAAATGACCGGGGATGCAGATGAGATCGAGGAAATGCGGCTCGAAAACATTGAAGTCTTTGCTTAACCCGCACTCGGCTCGCGTGGTAGATGACAAGTTGGTTGGCGTTACTTTCCAGCGCAACATGCTGCAGGATGAAGAGGACACCAATGGCAAGCCGAAGATCGCTGCCATCCCAGGCACCGAAGAAGAGTTCCCCTGTGATACTCTGATCGTCGCTTTTGGTCAGAGCAAGGATCTCGGTATTTTTCCTGATGACGTGCGCCACACCGAGGGGCACCTGACCTCGCATGACAAAGTATTTGTCGCCGGGGATTTTAACGAAGTTTCGATGTCATCACTGCTGTGCAGGATGGCAAGGACGCCGCTGAAAAAATCGACTTGGTGTTGATGGGGGAAAAGCGCCGTCAAATGCACATCGCCATCGAAATGACCCAGGTCAATGGTGAGACAGGTCGTGTTCGGGATCACGACAACCAGTATCCGGTTCCCATGCCGCGTCTGCCTTTGGAAGAACGTGACGGGATCAAGGAAGTCGAACTTGGTCATGACTTGGAAGGCATCGATGTTCACGCTACCCGCTGTTACTGGTGCCAGTTCAAGTTGGAGATTGACCATGATCTTTGCATTCACTGCAACTGGTGCATCGCGGTCACGCCGAGGGATTGCATCAATCAGGTTTCGCGCCTGTTCACTGATGATGACGGTTTTGTCGAGTCGAGTCTGGAAACTTCAATCGCAGCTGAAGCAACCTACATTTGGATCGACAGCAAGGAGTGTATTCGTTGCGGCAATTGTGTGCGCATCTGTCCGACCAGTGCGATCACCATGCGCAAGACGGAGCTTTGTGGTTGTTCCACGGATGACTACAAAAAACTCGAGGAGAGCAATCAGCCCTACGGAAGCGTGTTGCATAAAAAGTATCAGTTTCTCGACGAACAGCCTGTCTAGGAAGTTAACATGGACAGTCAGTTACAGAGAGTGTTGGCTGGAATCGATGGTCTGAATGCGATGGACCCCAATCGGGTGGTTCATGAAGGACGGGAAACGAGTAAGGAGATTTTGTACTCCGAGCGCATGACCGGGCGTTTGCATTCTTTTTATGAGGATCCTCCCGATGTTTTGCAAATAGCGGCTCGGGCTCAGCATATAGAAAGGTGGAAAATTTCGCGGCAGGATTACCCCAAGACTCGAGAAGGTTATAATAAGTGGCGCAAGGATCAGGCTCTCCACCACAGTGAACTCACTGCCTCGCTGATGGAAAACGAGGGTTATTCAGAACAGGCGCTTGGGGAGATCAGAGAATTACTGACGAAAAAAAACCTCAAGACCAATCCAAGGGTGCAGGCACTTGAGGATGTGATTTGCCTGGTTTTTTTAGAGCATTATTTTGAGGACTTTGCGAAGTCGCTGGCGGAAGAAAAAATCATAAGCATTGTTCAAAAAACCTGGCTGAAAATGTCGGAGCAGGGGCAACAAGCGGCGTTGACTCTCAATTTATCGGATGTTTCCAAGGATTTGGTAACTAAAGCTTTGGCTTGAGGGAGTGAATTTCATCACTACCCTGCGCTCGTTCGTTTCAAGTTGCGAAAATCCGAAGGCGGCATGCCGAATTTTTTTCGGAAGGTTCTCGAAAAATAAAACGGGCAGGAAAAACCGCATTCTTCGGCGATGGCGTAAATGGGTTTCCCTGTGAGCTGCAACAATCGCGCGGCGAGTTGCAAGCGGCGTTCGTTGAGCCATTGTTTCGGGCGCTTGCCGCTTTCCTTTTTGAAAATCCTACCGAAGTAGATGGATCCCAAACCCACGCTGGATGCCCAGTCATCAAGTCGGACAGATTCACCCAGTCGTTCGGTGGCCCAGCGTTGGGCCTGGAGAACTTTTTCTACCGCACTGCGTTCGGCTACGGATTTTTCTCCGGATGACAGGGGGGCTTGCAATTCATGCAGCACATAACCGAGCCATTGAAGAATAGCGCCGGAGGTGCGCAGCTGGCTGCCGACGGAACCTTCGCTACCCAGTATCGCCATCACTTTTTCAAACTCTTTGCGGTAGTCTTCGGTGACCGGCCAAGGAGTGCGCCGTGGGATACGTCGATGCAGCAAAGTATTCGATTCACTTCCCTGTCCAAGGGCCATGCAGGCACTGAGGATGCTCGTCGGTTGTTGCGCTTTGTGGCGAAAGGTGAACTCGTCGCCGCCGCGGATGACAAGTAAGTCTCCCTGCTGTAGTCGGTAGTGTCTGCCATTCAGTTCACACTGACATTCAGACTGTTCCACAAAGAAGAAAGCGAGCATGTGAGCCGTCAATCGAGAGCGCTCAATTTGCCAGTCAGGGAAGCCGGCAAAACGACCAAACCAATGCACCTGCAGGGCGAATTGATCGTCGAGTAGCAGGGGCCAGTCATGATGGTGGGGAGTCCAGCTGATAGTTGAAAAAGTACATGAATTGCTCAAGCTTGTCCATGGTTAAGCTTGATTTTACAGGGATAATAAAGGCTGGAGATCAAATGCAGCCCCATTTTTCATGAATAATTCACCGCTTCCATTTAAAGTTCATCCCGAGGCTCTGGATGAGTTCATGAGTCGCCCGACAGCAGGGGTCTTGGAGAGTTTGAAATCCGGAGAGGGAGACGTGCTGGTTCTTGGGGCGGGTGGTAAAATGGGCCTGCATGTTTGCCTGATGTTGCAGCGCGCCTTCGAGGAACTGGGTATGACGCAGCGGCATGTGATTGCAGTTTCGCGTTTCGGGGGGGAGGGGGCGTGCGATGCTTTTACAAGGGAGGGCGTGCGCACCATCGCGGCGGATTTGTGTGACCCACAACAACTCGATGATCTGCCGGATGCGCCCAGCGTTTTTTTCCTGGCGGGGGGGAAGTTTGGGACTTCACACGATCCGGAATTGCTGAATAAAATGAATGTCGAAATGCCGGCTTTGGTGGCTTCTCGATTCAGGCAGTCGCAAATCGTCGCGCTCTCCACTGGCTGTGTGTATTCGTTTACAACTTCGGATATAGGCGGATCGTCGGAGGCAGGCGGTGAGGTTAGGCCGGTGGGGGATTATGCCCAATCCTGTCTTGGTCGGGAGCAGGCATTTGCAAAGGCGAGCGATGAGTGGGGTACGCAGTGTTCCCTGATCAGATTGAACTACGCGATCGATTTGCGTTACGGGGTGCTGCACGACATTGCGCAGAAAGTGATCGATGGGCAAGCAGTTGATGTGACGATGGGCTACGTGAATGTCATTTGGCAGCGTGATGCGATTGCCCATTGCATCCAGGCATTGGGTCATGCGGCAGCGCCTGCTTTTATTTTGAATGTGACAGGCAGTGAAATTTTATCGGTGCGGGATTTGGCGGCTCGATTTGGGGAAGCGCTCGGCTTAGAGGTGACGATTGAGGGAGAAGAAGCGGATCTTGCTTGGCTGAGTGATTCCAGCAAAGCCTGCAATTTGTTTGGGCCTACTGAGGTTTCCATCAATGAGATGATCGAGTGGACGGCGGCCTGGCTGCAGGCAGGCGGGCAGTCCCTAGGCAAGCCGACTCACTTTGAAACCCGGGATGGCAATTACTGAGCTTTTGTTATGAAGGATTTACGCAAAACATTGCAGGAGGGCTTGGTGATTCCGGCCCTGCCATTGGCCTTGAATGAGGATGGCTCCTGGGCGGAAAAACATCAACGCGCTTTGTTGCGGTATTATGTTGATGCGGGTGCTGGAGGCTTGGCGGTCGGAGTGCATTCCACTCAATTTGAAATTAGGGAGCCGGAATTTGGTTTGTTCGAGCCAGTGTTGCGATTAGCGAGCGAGACTTTGGATGAGTGGATGGGAGAAGAGGGGCGGCGTTTTCTGAAAATTGCGGGCATTTGTGGAGAAACTAAACAAGCTTTGGAGGAGGTGGAGGTAGCTCGAACTTTTGGATATGAAGCAGCCCTACTGAGTTTAACGGCACTGAAGGGAAAGTCGGAAGATGAAATGGTGTTGCATTGTAAACAGGTGGCCGAGCAGATGCCGGTGATTGGTTTTTATCTTCAGCCCTCGATTGGAGGACAGGTTTTGAGTTATGATTTCTGGCGGCGGTTTTTTGATATCGAAAATGTGGTGGCGGTTAAAATGGCACCATTCAATCGCTATTACACCTGGGACGCGGTAAGGGCGTTGATGGATTCGGGTCGGGAGGATGTGGCGCTTTATACCGGTAACGATGACAGCATTATCGTGGATCTTTTGACCCCCTTTTGTCATGAAGGAAGAACGAAACATATCGTTGGGGGCTTGTTGGGACAGTGGGGCGTGTGGACTGAGCGGGCGGTGCATTTGTTGGAGGAATTGAAGCAAGAGCGTGAAGCTGGAGAGACGATTGATTCTCAATGGTTGAGCCGCAATGTCGAGTTGACCGATGCCAACGCGGCTGTTTTTGATGCGGCCAATGGTTTTGCCGGTTGTATTCCGGGCATTATGGAGGTGTTGAGGCGTCAGGGCTTAGTGCCTTCCAATCGTTGTTTGAATCCGGATGAAGTGTTGTCGCCGGGACAGGCGGAGGAATTGGACCGAGTGAGTGCGGCTTATCCCTGGCTGCTTGATGGTGAATTTGTGGCGGATAATTTGGAGCGATGGTTGAAAGGAGAATGAGGTTGACCGCGGATAACGCGGATTAGCGCGGATGAAGAAGGGGAAAATATAAGAGGGCTCTCGCAAAGGCGCTAAGAACGCAAAGGGAAGAAATAAATGAAGGAGGGGCAATGATGAATAAGGGAGTTGTATTTTTTGGCTGGATGTTTTTCCTGCTGTCGGCCAATGCGGGTGAGAATCTGGTTCGCAATGGGGGATTTGAGGAGGAGGAAATTAAGGCATGGGCGGCGCCGGAGCATGTGGGAATCAAGGTGGTTGAGGTGAATGGGGCTTCGGGGAAAAAGGCGCTGAAAGTTGAGTGGACAGATGTAGTGGCTTTTGAGAAATGGGCGCAAAAGGGCGGTTTGTTGAAGAATGCTGGTGATGTGTTGAAGTCTGCCTTGTTACGCGATACCCGCTATCGCCTGAGTTGCCGGATCAAGGTGGAGCGCTTCGAGGTGTCGGAGGAGGCCAAGGCGTATCTGAAAAGCATGCCCAAGGGGCAGTTCGATCCGGCGACGATTGTGGTGGGAGCGCATGGAGGGCATTGGAACAGCGGTATGCCTTTCATGGCTTACGATATTTCAAAGCTGGGAAGCTGGCAGGATTTGCAGAGTGAATTTGTGACTTCCTACACCGGCACCGGCGGCTTTAATTTTTTCCTCGATGCTTATCCACATTATCGCCCGCCGATGAAATCAAGTGGGGTCTTGTATCTCGATGAGGTTGCGGTGGAAGCTGTGAAGCCGCGGGTGGGGTTCACAAGAGTTAAAACCACGCCGAAAATTGATGGGGATCTCAGCGACTGGTGGCAGACCAATCCAG
>JAADHD010000218.1:0-883 GCA_013152075.1 Verrucomicrobiota bacterium
AGACAGTGATGGTGGCGGTCCATGAATGGGACTACGGAGTAAGATTGTTTACGGCGAAAGAATGGCGTGAACGGGGTTATGATAATACAAAATTCCGCAGTCAATCCGAGGCGGTGGCTGACGCAGTGATGGCAAAGGTGAAGCCGGAGCTCAAACGCGACTCTCGCGGAGTGATCCTGTATGCCGTGATCCGGGGGGAAGATCCGTTTTTATCGAGTATTCTGCTATCGAGCAAATTTCTGCCAAAATTCAAAAAAACTCTTGGAGAGTCCCTTTTGGTGGTCATTCTTGATCGACAGTTGATTTACGTGTTTCCGGAATTGGGAGGGACGCTGGGTGAATTCGGCGTAGCCTTGGCAGGACAGTATCGAGAGACCAAGCAACCGGTGAGCTTGGAGATTCTAAAAGTGGACGCTAAAGGACTACAGGTGATCGGCAATATTGAGCGAGAGTGATAATTTTCATAAATTTTATAAAATTTGAAAAAAATTTTGTGGAGACTGCGAAAAGGGATGGCTTAGTTGGCCAAAATGTGTTAAAGTATCAGTCCTATGGCAAATCCAAGACGAACCAGATTTTCAAGACGTGTGCCCGATCATGTGACTAATGAACTAGTCGCAGTGCTCTCAGACAAAGCAACTTTCGGATTTAAAGACCTCTTTGTGGTGGTCTACGAAAATCTAAAAGCCAGGAATGCTGTGAGCGGTGGCGAAGAAATGCTTCGTTTGCGTGCTTACGAAAAGCTTCAGAACCTAGTGACTCGCGGTTTGGTCAATAAAGAAGGCAAGCAGTATACAGCATTGGACAACATTAAGGATGCGTTGACTGAAGCGGCTCCCAAGCCACCAGTGCCTAAAGCGGTTGAAACGGCTGACGCAGCTGA
>JAADHD010000218.1:905-6037 GCA_013152075.1 Verrucomicrobiota bacterium
ACGGCTAAAACAGCTGACACGGCTAAAACAGCTGACAAATAGGTCCTTTAGGAATATTTTTCCTGACTGAGTCTGGATGGGTTTCTTTGGAACATTCATCTGGACGAAATCGGGAATCGGATTAATATCATCGGTGTGCGGGCTCTAAATGAGCTGGCGCACCGTTTTTTTTGGATTTTTTGATTAAAAATACGCTTTTCGGGTAAATTTTATATTTTCTGATATTATGACTGACAATTACGAGGCGGTATTATTACAATTTCTGCTGGCGGCGGGATTTGCCGGAGTGACTCTATTGCTTTCAGTCGCTCTCGGACAACGGGCGACGCGCAATAAAATCAAGGATAGCGCCTATGAGTGCGGCATGTTGCCAGTGGGGGATGGGCAGTCTCGTTTCAGCGTGAAATTTTATCTGGTGGCCATGTTGTTCGTATTATTCGACATCGAAGTGGTCTTTTTCTACCCTTGGGCGGTGGTATTTCGCGATTTGATGGAGAGCGCGGAGACGATGATGTTTTTCTGGAGCATGCTGAGTTTTGCCGGCATTCTCTTTGTGGCTTACTTATATGCCCTGAAAAAAGGTGCCCTCGATTGGAAGCCTCGCCATTGACGGGAGTGGCAGTAAAGCCCCATTCTACGTATTACTGAACGCTAGGTATTCCTGAAGGCAGTTGGTGAAACTGCGCATTTCCTCCTCCGCAATGTCAAAAGGCGGAACTAGAGAAAGCACATTGCCTTCTGGTGATGAAGTGAGCACAATGAATCCGTTTTTCAGGGCGTGAACCACGAATCCGGTGCCAGTGGCCCGGTCTGGTTTACCGCCTACGGTTAGCAGTTCAAGTCCCAGTAAAAGTCCCCGCCCGCGGATCGCCCCCCGAGTGGGTAAATCGATTGTTTCGATCATAGATCGAAGGAGTTGCCCCCGCTCCTGGACCTGACTTGCCAGAGCGGGATTACTGTGGAGATCAAGAGAAGCCAGAGCCATGGCGCAAGCAGGCGGGTTGCCGAGGTGGGTAGTGGTGTGGATAGCTTCTCCGTCGGATTCAGGCCATGCTTGATCCATTAGCTCGGCGCTGCCTACGCAGGCAGAAAGCGGAAGGCCAGAGGCGAGGCTTTTTCCGAGACAGATTATATCCGGAATGGTGCCGGAGGCTTCACAAGCGAATAAATGACCGCAGCGGTTCAATCCCGTGAGGATTTCATCGAGAATCAACAGAGTGCCGGTATCATCGCAAATTTTTCGCAGCATCGGTAGAAAACCGGATGGGGGAACCACCTTGCCGCCGCGTCCTTGTATAGGTTCAACTAAAATGGCACCGACCTGGGAGTTCTGCAGGGTATTGCGTAATTGTAGTGAAAGGGGTTCGAGAGTGTTAAGGCATTCTGCAGAACATTCGAGGGACTGACCGCATGTGCATTGGGGGAATGGAAGGCTGTGACCGATGTCAGCCAGTTGAGGTAAAAAGGGATCCCTGAAACGTTTCATTCCGCCTGCGGCCAGACTACCATATCCAAGTCCATGATAGGCATTTTCGAAGGTGACGATGCCGGGTTTGCCAGTGGCCAGTTGTGAAGTTTTGAGCGCGCTTTCGATGGCCTCGAACCCTGTGTTACCTAGAATTATTTTTGCGGGAGCATTGTTCCAGCGTTCGAAAGTCATCTGGCTGATTTTTTCACACACGGCAACTTTGAGTTCTGTCGGGTGAACGTCTCCCATGCCATGGATCAGTTCAGTCGCCTGGGAGGTTAACGCCGTCACAACCTCAGGCGGAGAATGGCCCAAGCCGGTGACCCCGAAGGCGCTGGTGAAATCGAGATAGCGGTTTCCGTCAACATCCCAGACATTGTTTCCCTCGGCCTTTAGCCAAAAAACGGGAAAATCCTTATTCATGAAAGTCACATTACGACACTCATGGGCAGCAAGTCTTGCGGCTAAAGCTATGGATTTTGGTCCGGGGATTTTCGTGTGAATTTCAGGCAGCATGGGAACGGTTGATTGGGAACTGACGGGTCACTTCAGATCACTATCTCGGGTGGCCTATCCAGACAAGCAAGAATCGTTTTACAGCTAGGCTCATTTTTGATACGCTAATTCAATAGCAGTTCGATTTGCCTGTCGTATTGACGCCTGAAACGTTGATAATAAAGGGTAGAGAGGAATTTATAAGAGGAATGTAACAGGGGGATAAAACCAAAAAAAAGGAGGGATTATGGAAAAAATAACAAAATGGGCAAAAATAAAACAGCTGTCGGCATCAATGTTGGTGATCGCAGGCATGATGTCGGTCAGCCTGGCGGAGACGACTAATTTAAAGAAAGTTTTTAACGATGCGAAGGTGGCCTATGCGGCCCAGGATTATGAAAAAGCTGCGGAAGGGTTCCGCAAAGTATTGAAATATCAGCCGGGCTATATTTACGCACGAAAGTATTTGAACCAAGCGGAGGCGAAAATAAAGAGCGGGGTGAAACCAACGGTTTCACTCGAAAGCAAATTGGCACAATTGAAGATTAGTGTGGAATTCTCTGAGACAGATCTGGGTTCGGTGATGACCTATTTGTCTCAGAAGTCCTCCGAAATTTCCGGCGGCAAAGTGGTGGCGAATTTTATCTATAAGGGGTCTTCCGAAGATAAAACATCGAAATTGGTAACCCTAAAGCTCGGTAATGTTCCTTTAACCGAAGTGATTCGCTACGTTGGGCAATTGACAGCCACAAAATTCAAGTATGAGGAATTTGCCATCGTGGGAACTCCTAGCGCGACCATCATAAGACAGGAAGCCCAGCTGAAGGCAATTGAAGGTCAGAAGTCAGCTGAAACGGCAAAGCTTAAGTTTGATGCGCCGTCAAAAGACCCTTTCAAGAAGTGAGGGAAGTGAATATTTTGCCGGGGAACATTGAGTGAAGGATCGCAGTCTTTTGTTGCCACAGTGAATTCTAAAATTGCTCTGATCACCGGAGGCGAGGGAGATTTGGCCGTCGAGTTGCAATCGCAACTCATGGCGGCGGATTACGTAGTTGTCGCTCCCAGTCATGCGGAGCTCGATGTGACATGCGCGGATGCGGTGAATGCTTTTATGAAAATGCATGGGAAAGTAGATCTGTTGATCAATAATGCAGGGGTGACTAGAGACCGTCAGTTTCATCGATTGACTGAATCGGATTGGGACGAAGTGCTGGCGACAAATGCAAAGGGTGCCTTTTTGTGTGCGAAAGCTGTGTTGCGTATGATGATGAAGCAACGATCTGGTCATATCATTAATATAGGGTCGTATTCCGCGCTGAGGCCGCCGGTGGGGCAGAGTAATTATGCAGCAGCCAAGGCGGCGTTGATTGGCATGACTCAAAGTTTAGCGGCAGAATCGGGCAGTCGGGGTGTGAGGGTCAACTGTGTGTTACCGGGTTTTATGAAAACCCGAATGACCGAAAAGTTGAGTGAGGAAACAATCGAGAAAGCCAGGCAGCAACATGTCCTAGGATGTTTTAATACCGTTCCGGACGCAGCTCGGTTCATGGTTTTTCTTGATAGCATGGATGCCGTTTCCGGTCAGGTATTTCAATTGGATAGCCGCTTGCGAGCCTGGTGTTAGAGAGAAGATCGCAGAACGCGTGGAAATTTATGGCAACTGCAGCATTTAAGATGATCAAATTACGCAATATTATAGGAACGAGCTTGGTGGTTCTATTGCCTGCCTGTACGAGTGCTCCTTCGACCGAAAGTGAAAAAAAGGGCGCTCGAATACCTCAATCTGAAATCATTAGGGCGTCTGATGAGGGGATCAGAGGGATGGCGGCGCGTGAAGTGATAAGGCGTCAGGAAAAAATACGGAGAGCGGATGCTGCGGCTCTGGAGGCCAGTAGAGCCTCGGCGGAAGGTGATCAAGAGGGTGCAATCCGCTCGTATCGTAAGGCCTTGGATGACCTGCCCGCAGGAGATTGATTTTATTGTTAAAATATCACTTGCCGGATCAGTGATGTTGTGGAAGTTTTGCCGCCCTCTCAATTGAGGACAGCGATGGCATACGCGATTTTTAAAACAGGTGGTAAACAGTATCGGGTCTCCGAAGGCGACAGCATTGATGTGGAAAACATTGAGGCTGCAGTCGGGGATAACACTTCATTTCCGGAGGTGCTGTTATTTAATGATGGAACGAACACAACCCTAGGTGATCCTTTCATCAAAGGGGCAACGGTGGAGGCTGAAGTGGTCGATCAACACCGGGATAAGAAGGTGATTGCCTTCAAGTTCAAGCGCCGCAAGGGCTTTCACAAAACCAAGGGGCATCGCAGGCATCTTACGCGTTTGGAAATTAAGAAAATTTCCGCTTAATTTATTTTTTCAGGCTTTTGAGTCTGAATTCTATTTATAACAATTTTTAGCAATGGCTCATAAAAAAGGACAGGGAAGCATCAAAAACGGTCGCGACAGTAATGCGAAGCGCCGTGGAGTGAAAAAATTCGGAAGTGAGAGGGTGATCGCTGGAAACATCATTATTCGCCAGTGCGGCACCAAATGGCAGCCCGGTTTGAATGTTGGTCTAGGCCGTGACTACACGATCTACTCGCTGATCGATGGAGTCGTTCGTTTTGATCGCGATGGTCGCCGAGTGAATGTCGATGCGGTGTCGGCTTAGATTGTATCGCAACCTTCCGGCTTGTATGCCGATTTGATTTCAGCAGGTGTTCAGCCTGCTGATTTTTTTTGCTATCACATATTCTTGCGAACGTGAGGATGGTGTGAAATTATAAAGCATGTTGAATGTTGTCCTTATAGAACCGGAGATCCCCCCGAACACTGGAAATATCGGGCGCTTATGTCTTTCGACAGGCGCTTGTTTGCATTTGGTGGGCCCACTGGGATTCTCTTTGAGCGACAAAGCATTGAAACGCGCGGGTTTAGATTATTGGCCAGATGTTGATTTGCACCAATGGGAGTCGTTTGAGCAATTAAAGGCAGTCGCCGATAAGCAGGCGACGTTCTATTACCTGACGACAAAAACGGAACGAGTATACTGGGGCGCGCCGTTTTCAGATAACGACTATATTGTATTTGGAGCGGAAACGAGAGGCTTGCCGCAGACCTTGTTAGATGAGAATGAGTCTACGGCATTGACCATTCCGCAAAAATCCGGGCG
>JAADHD010000420.1 GCA_013152075.1 Verrucomicrobiota bacterium
GGGCATGGCAGCTTTTTTTGCTATCGCCTGTATTTTTGCGAGTTTTGGAGCGGCCAACATGTTTCAGACCAATCAGGCTGCGGGAGTAGCCGAAGCAGCTCTAGGCATCAATAAACATGTCACCGGGGTGGTTCTCGCCGTTCTGACCGGGATCGTTATTATTGGAGGCATCAAACGCATAGGCAAAGTAGCTGCCGTCATTGTGCCCCTTATGGGAGGCATATATGTGCTAGGGGCGATGATCATCATTTTTTCCAACCTCTCACACATCCCCAACATCATTAGCCTCATTCTGGATGCCGCCTTTTCCGGAACAGCCGCCGCAGGCGGTTTTTTGGGAGCCACTTTTAAAGTAGTGCTGGTTCAGGGAGTCAAACGCGCCTGTTTTTCCAACGAAGCAGGTGTTGGCTCAGCCCCATTCGCCCACTCCGCAGCGGCCACTACAGAACCTGTCCGTGAAGGAGCTGTAGCTATCCTTGAGCCATTCATCGATACCGTAGTGATATGCACCATGACAGCCTTCGTCATTCTGATCACCGGACAATGGCAGGAAGGGGCTCCCGGTGATTGGCTTCAGGGCGCATTGGTAACAGCCAAAGCCTTTGACCATACTATCCCCAATTTTGGCACGTTTTTCATCCCAGTTGCAGTATTCTTCTTTGCCTATTCAACCCTCATCTCCTGGTCTTATTATGGTGAACGCTCTATCGATTACCTGTTCAAAGGTAAGGGAATGCTGGCTTACAAACTTGTCTTCTGTGGCATTGCTTACATAGGAGCGATTTGGAGCCCCGGCGGTGTCATTTCTTTCTCAGAAATGATGTTGGGCATCATGATCTTTCCCAACTTGATTGCGGTCATCACGCTCATGCCAACTCTATCCAGGGCTACCAACGAGTATTTCAGGAAGCTGAAAAACAAAGAGTTTGATTAAATCCACCGCACCTGAAACATCCGCTTTTCCAGTAACTCCATTCATCTTCCCGACACAATAAAAAGCGTACTATTCGTTGCAAAACACCGGATTCGATCCATTGATATTTGCATACCGGTATTTGTTCGCACCTCTAGCTTTATTTCCCACTTCATCCACCATGAGCGCTTTGTCCTGCTGTAATAATTCTGCTCCCTTCCGATTCTGGAACTCCTCAATAGGAAAAAAAATCATCGTAGCCCTCACCGGAATCATTCTGGTCGGCTATCTCGCCGGGCACCTAGTTGGCAATCTGCTGATTTTTCAAGGCGAACACGCTTTTAATGAATACGCTCACTTTCTCCAAACCATGCTTCACGGCTACGGCGTCTGGATCGCTCGCATCGTTCTTTTAGGCACCTTGGTTCTGCATGTCGTCGCCACCATCCAACTCACACTAGCCAACCGGATTGCACGTAATATCCAATATCAATGCCCGGACACCGTCACTGCCACCGTGTCCTCACGTATGATGATTTGGAGCGGATCAACCATTCTCGCTTTCATCGTTTTCCACATTCTTCACTACACCGTTCGAGTCAGTCCGACTCTGGCAGAACTCGGTGAGAACAATCCACACGCCATGGTTATTACCGGATTCAGCAACGTGCTGGTCAGTCTGTTTTACATCGTTGCCATAAGCCTGCTGTGCTCACATTTGAGTCATGGCGTCGGCTCAATCTTCCAAACGCTTGGCCTGCGAAGCCACAAAACAGCCCTGGCTATCGACCTTTTATCCAGAGCTTACGCACTCGCCATCTGGCTTGGGTTCATTTCAATCCCCGTCGCCATCATGGTTTTTGGATTTGGCAAATAATCTCCATAGTCCCCACCAGCTCGAGCAATTTTCATTCTAACGTTCAACTTTCCAATCCCATGCTAAACAGCAATATTCCATCCGGCCCGATCGAGCAAAAATGGACGAAACACAAATTCGAATCCAAACTCATCAACCCGGCCAACAAACGGAAATATAAAATCATCGTGGTTGGCTCAGGACTGGCCGGTGGTTCCGCCGCTTCCACTCTGGCTGAATTGGGTTACCAGGTCAGTTGCTTCTGTTATCAGGACAGCCCACGACGCGCTCACTCAATCGCGGCGCAAGGCGGCATCAACGCGGCGAAAAATTATCGCAACGACGGCGATTCGGTTCAACGACTATTCTACGACACCGTCAAGGGCGGTGACTTCCGTTCACGTGAAGCCAACGTCTATCGTCTGGCTGAAGTTTCCAACGCCATCATCGACCAGGCCACCGCACAAGGCGTTCCTTTTGCCCGTGAGTATGGCGGTCTGCTCGACAACCGCTCCTTCGGTGGTGCCCAGGTTTCCAGAACTTTTTACGCCCGCGGACAAACCGGACAGCAATTGTTGATCGGTGTTTACCAGTCACTCGCCAAAGAAATATCTCGAGGCGGCGTCACCATGCACTCTCGCACAGAAATGCTCGATCTGGTAACAGTCGACGGCCACGCCAAGGGCATCGTCGTGCGTGACATGGTCACCGGTGAGATCAGCTCACACGCGGCGGATGCTGTTATTCTCGCCACCGGCGGATACGGTAACGCTTTTTTCCTTTCCACCAACGCCATGGGCTGCAACGTCATGGCCGCCTTCCGTGCTCACAAACGCGGCGCTTGTTTTGCCAATCCCTGTTACACTCAGATCCACCCGACCTGTATTCCGGTGAGCGGCGAGTATCAATCCAAGCTCACTCTGATGTCCGAGTCCTTGCGCAACGACGGCCGGATCTGGGTTCCAAAAAACGCCGCCGACTGCGGCAAAAAACCATCCGACATTCCCGAGGAAGACCGCGATTATTATCTGGAACGCAAATACCCCGCCTTCGGCAATCTCGCTCCTCGTGATATTGCTTCACGGGCCGCGAAAGAAGCCTGTGATGACGGCCGTGGCATCGGCCCGTCCGGACTTGGGGTTTATCTCGATTTCCGTGACCCCATCGCCCGCCTTGGTGAAGACACCATTCGAGCTCGTTATGGAAACCTTTTCCAGATGTATGAAAAGATCACCGGAGAAAATCCCTACACTTCTCCGATGAGAATTTATCCAGCTGTCCATTACACCATGGGCGGACTATGGGTGGACTACAATCTGATGTCCAATCTACCCGGACTGCACGTGCTCGGTGAAGCCAATTTTTCCGATCATGGAGCCAACCGGCTCGGTGCTTCTGCTCTCATGCAGGGACTTGCTGACGGCTACTTTGTGATTCCAGCCACCATCGCGCCATACCTCGCCAGTCAAACACCAGGCTCGGTCACCACCGACGCACCCGAATTCAAAAAAGTGGAAGAGGAAGTACGTGAGCGTGTTGGCCAATTGATAGATATCACCGGCAGCCGAACAGTCGACAGCTTTCATCGCGAACTGGGTCACTTGCTGTGGGACAAATGCGGCATGGCACGCGACAAAGCGGGTTTAAAAGAAGCGCTAAAACTCATCCCAAAAATCCGTGAGCAATTCTGGAAAGACGTTCGCATCCCAGGCTCCGGCAACAACGTCAATGCCGAGCTTGAAAAAGCCGGCAGGGTCGCTGATTTCCTCGAATTTGCCGAACTACTCTGCCACGACGCTCACGATCGGGAGGAATCCTGTGGAGGGCACTTCAGAAGCGAACATCAGTTCACTGATAAATCACCGGAAGTAAAAGCGGGCAAAACCCAACCCGGAGAAGCCAAGCGCAATGATGAGAAATTCTCTTACGTAGCGGCATGGGAATTTAAGGGGGTAGGGAAAAAACCCAAGCTCCACAAAGAAGCCTTGAAGTATGAAGCCGTAAAACAGGCTATCCGCAGTTACGCCTGATCCTCTCGCAACTCCTTTCATTCACCAATACCCTTTTTAGTTATGGCTAATCTCAACCTCACCTTAAAAGTCTGGCGCCAACTCAACGCCGATGATCACGGGCGAATCGAAACCTATGAAGCGAAGAACATTCCCAACGAAGCGTCCTTCCTGGAGATGCTCGACATCGTTAATGAACGTATTCTCGTAGACGGAGGCGAACCCATTCACTTCGATCACGATTGCCGCGAAGGCATTTGCGGCATGTGCTCCCTCACTATCAATGGCATTCCCCACGGCAAGGACAAAGGCGTCACCGTCTGTCAGTTGCACATGCGTAGCTTCAAAGACGGCGATACCATTTGGATCGAACCTTTCCGCTCACGTGTCTTCCCGATTCTCCGGGATCTCATGGTCGACCGAACAGCCTTTGACCGCATTATTGAAGCGGGGGGATATATTGATATCCGCACGGGTGCCGCCCAGGACGCTAATAACTTGCCGGTGGAAAAAGACAAAGCCGAAGCCGCATTTGAAGCCGCTGCCTGCATCGGTTGCGCCGCCTGCGTCGCCGCCTGCAAAAACTCTAGCGCCATGCTCTTTGTATCCGCCAAAGCCGCCCACCTCAATTACCTGCCCCAGGGAGCTCCGGAAAAACAAAAACGCACGCTCGCCATGGTCAGACAGATGGATGCCGAAGGTTTTGGCAACTGCACCAATCAATATGAATGCGAAGCCGTTTGCCCGAAAGAAATCAGCGCCGACAATATCGCCAAGTTGAACCGTGATTATGTGATTTCGAGCGCCAAAGAAGCTGTCGGCTGAATCGCGCAATTATGTCGCTGCCATCATCGCTTCCGGTTACGCCGGACTCGGACTCGGAGCCACCCCTACAGCCATCGCCAATATGACAGCCGTCACCACTAGATTTGGCCCCTCACCTCAGGCCTTCCTTATTGTCCCACTGGTCGGTGCCTTTTTCATCGACCTCGCCAACGCCTTCGTCATCCAGCAGTTTCTCAACTGGGTTGGGTGAGAGCTATCCCTTCCTTCCCTATTTCTTAGGAAATTGCGATTTAGCAGGCTGTTTTAAATCTTCCTTGTGCTCCTTTTTGGCATCGTGGCCTTTGTCGTGTTTGTCGCCGTCTTTAGCCTTGTGGTGAGCACCTTTGTCAGAATCGTGCCCTTTGGCATCGCCATGTGCCCCTTCTGAACCGTGATCATCACCATGCTCTCCCTCACCGTGAGGTTGATACAAAGTTTTAACACCCTTGTCGAATTCGGTGTCTTCAAGACTGTGCTTGTTGCAAGCTCCCATCACCAGAAATACACCGACGATCAAAGCAC
>JAADHD010000363.1 GCA_013152075.1 Verrucomicrobiota bacterium
CCGAGCGGCATATGCGCCGGGCGCTGAAAGCGGCAGAAGGACAGAATTTCAGCAAGATGTTGCAGGAAATTCGTCTGGGGAAAGCTTGTGAAATGCTGGGAAGCAGTGAGTGGTCGATTGCAGAGGTGGCTCTGGAGGTGGGGTTTGGCGAGCAGTCTTATTTTTCGAAGCTGTTTAAGACGAAATATGGGATGTCACCGTCGGAGTATAGGGAAAAAGGGGGGGATTAAAGATGCTGACGGGGGGGAGATGCCGACGGGAACGTCGGCGTTCCTAGTTGTGTTATCCTTTCATCAGGGTTTGCAGGGTTTTGTAATCCTGGCGGATGGCGGCGATGGATTGCTGTTGTAGCTTGGGATCACGGTGGTCGATGTACTCTATGTGTAGGGAGATTGGATCGCTGTAGTTTATTTTTTTGAGCATCGAGAAAAATTGAGGGTAGTTGACCATGCCGGTGCCTAGCGGAACGTTGAAGGGCTTCTTTTTCTTTTTGTCCCAGTCGAAGTCCTTGCAGTAAATCATGCCGAACCAAGGTTTCATGAGATGGAATTCTGTGGGCCAGGACAGGCCCCCTTCGCAAGTGGCGTGGCGGATGTCAAAACACATGCCCACTTGATCCTTCGGCTCGTCTTTCATCAGCAGGTAGAGATCCCAAATGGAAGCGCCGTAATATTTGGCTCCGGCGTGATTCTGGTAGAGTGGACGGATGTCGAGGTCGGCGCAGAACTTGATCAACTCCTGATAGGTGTGGCGGAAGTTTTTAATTTGCTCGGGGATTGGCAGAGCATAGTCATATTTGTAGGGACGCATGCGGAAGCGTTTCACGCCAAGCTTGGCGGCAGTATCTAGCACCTTGCGATTGATTGGCTCATCGATGTTGTTGATGTCTGAGGTCATCAGGGTCATTTCGACGTCGTGTTTTTTGAGTGCTTCAATTTGCCTGGGAAGATCTTGCTCCACGTTTTCAGCTTCGACGTGTCCGCCCTTGCGGACTGTCCCCTCGATTCCGGCAAATCCCATTTCGGCTACGAGTTTGGCCTGTTCGTCGTAGGACAGGTGTTGCAGGGGCTTGTTGAAAACACAGACGGGATTGTTCATTGGGTCTGGTTTTTGGATCGTTTTCTTTTTTGACTCTGCGGCAAAAAGGGGAGGCAGTAGTTGGGAAGAAGCGGCTGCAAATAGCGAAGTCTTAAGAAATCGGCGTCTGGTGCTTGGGGCTAGGGAGGACTTAGGATTCATTGTGATTTTTGGATGATGGGGATTTGGGTTGAAATAAATTTAGAAATTGTAAATAGGTGTGGGTCGTTCAGTTTGGTCGTAAGCTTAAACGAGCTGATTAAATTGTAAAAACGGAAAGTAGTATGAAAAAGCATATGTGGCATTCAATGAGCATTCTGATTTTAAACGCTCTTGTTTTGGCTGGGTGTAAGTCAGTGGCAGAGGTTAATCTCCGTGACACAAGGAGAGATCTGGTGCGTGCAGGCTTTGAAAAATTGAAAGCGGACACGCCGGAAAAACTCGCCCATTTGAAGGCTCTGGAACAGTTGGTGGTGACCAAACGTTATCGGAATGGTGAGCTTTTCTATTTCTATGCCGATTCTATTGTATCCAAAAGTCTGTATGTGGGGAGGGTGGAAAATTATCTGAAATATTCTGGTATCAATGCCAACATTAACAGGGCAGAGCAGAATGATCAGTCAGCTATGAATGAAACTGCTGATATGAGAATGGTCGGGGATTCATTGGGGCCTTGGGAGCCTTGGGCTGGTGAGTTTTGGCGTGAGAGGTGGTAGGCTGGAATCCCAGTCTTACCCTTCCAAAAAAAGCGCTTCGCTTTGGGGGAGATGGAAGCTCGTTTCATTCTGACTTTTGAGACCGCCGCCGCCAAAGGGCTCGACTTAACTCTCAAGAAATGGAAGTAAGGGGAGGTTGAGCTTCCGGGAGACACTCGTTTCCAGCGCACGATCCGTTGCTGGACCAAAGGAATAAACTGAGTTTTACTATTTATAAATTGAGTCACGATGAAAGTTCATACCATTGATTTAAAATTTCAGAATGTTGAAGGCGTGATCGCTGCATTTCTGATTGAAAGTGACGGGGAGCTGGCTTTGATCGAATCGGGGCCGGGATCTACCTTGGAGGCATTGCGAGCAGGTATTGAAGAGCTTGGGTTTTCCGTGACTGATGTGAATAAGGTGTTGGTGACGCATATTCACCTGGATCATGCGGGGGGCGCTGGCTGGTTTGCAAGCCAGGGGGCTACCATTTATGTTCACCGGAAGGGAGCAAGACACCTGATAGATCCCTCACGTTTGCTGGAGAGTGCGCGCATGGTGTATGGAGACCGGATGGATGAGCTGTGGGGAGAAATGTTAGCAGTCCCCGCTGAACAGGTAGTGATTCTCGAAGACGGGGATGAAGTTCGCGTGGGGGCTTCCGTTTTGGTTGCCAGGGATACGCCGGGTCATGCAAGGCACCACCATGCTTTTGTTTGCGGTGAGGTTGTGTTTGTCGGCGATGTGGCGGGAGTGCGACTGGCGGGACAGAGTTATATATCAGTGGCCAGCGCGCCTCCGCAGTTTGATGCCGAGGCCTATGAAGAGTCAATTAACAAGTTGCTCGATGGGAAATACACCAGTCTTTACCTCACTCATTTTGGTGAGGTAAGTGATGTCAGCGCTCACCTTGAGCACTATCAGGAGGCGGTCAAAGCCGCCTGGAATTTTGTGTCGGACCGGCTAGAAGAGGGAATCGATGCGGACTCCCTGCATATCGTCTATGAGGCATTCCAGATGGAGCGCGCGTTTCAGGCAGGCGTGCCACCGGAAATTTGGAGTCGCTATCAATTGGCTAACCCGGCTTCCATGTGTGCTGACGGTTTGCGGATTTATCACGAAAAGCGGGAAACGCTCTAAGATTCCGTGTTTTTGTATTTTTTTTGATTAGACTGCATGTGAAAACCCATCAATGTTTTGACCTTATGTGGAAGATGTTGCTCACAAGTTACCTATTGGCGTTTGCTAGTTCAGGTTTTGCTCAGTCGGAATCCTCACCGGGAACGAGTGAGGAGTTTGCCCAGCTCCCTTATCACGAATTGGTTAAGATTTCCCAGAGTGATTCCAGCCAACCCGAGGGTGGCAACAAAGACACCTTAACCTTCGTTCTGGCTAGCGATAAAGAGGTCCCTCTTGATCAAATCAAGTTGACGCTTCAATTGAAGAAGGGAGCCGTGTCCTTGCCGATCGATTCCAAGGGGCATTTTACGATTCCCTTTTCTGCTCAATTGATGGACGAGAATCCGCTGATGATCACAAATCAACCACGCGGCACGTTGTCGTTGAAATTTACGGTGGCTGTTCCTGGACTGGGGAAAATCGAGCCTCCTAAAGTGGTGGAAGGGAAGGTGAAATATCAGGCTTTGTTTCAGTCCTTGTTGAAATTCAAGGAAGCGATGAAAAAAGTGGATACCAAATTTGGTGAGGATGGTGGTCAGCAATTGGCGATACAGTGTGTGACGGGAGGTAAGGGGGTGACGATTCACCAGAAATTTGGAAGCCGGACTATTAAGGCGGGAAATGATGGTATGGTGTGGCTATTATACGACGCTAGGATGTTTGCAGAAAACCCGGACATTAGTGTGCCGCCGGGAACGGAGTTTAATTTGCGGCCGGTAACGCCTGGGAAATTAAAAGAGATCAAAAAATAAAAATCCTATGAAAATAAAAAAACTGACAAGTTGGGTTGGGGTGAGCGTAGCAATGGTGGCGATTATGGGTGTCGCTCGGGCCGATAACACCTTGACCTACACCAAGGTCGACAAGGGAGGTGCTACCGGGGAAGCTCAGAAAATGCTGATCCGTTCCGGCAAGGTGAGGATTGATTTGCCGGGCGGTAAAAACGCCATGATTTACGATGCTGCGGCCAACAAAATCTTCATTCTCGAATTGAAGGCAAAGAGTTATACTGCTATGGACCCTGCGACGATGAAACAGATGATGGGTGCTTTATCCGCCATGCAGGCGCAGTTGGAAGCCAAGATGGCAGCGATGCCCGAGGCTCAACAAGCGCAAATGAGGGCCATGATGAGTAAGCTGGGACAGGGAATGTTGGGTGGCGGAAAGACTCCGGTAGTTAAAAGTGTGGAAACCGGTCGAAAAGAAAAAGTCGGAGATTACAACGCAGAAGTGGTTGAAGTGAGTGAAGACGGGATAAAGGCGATTGAATATTTCGTGGTGGATCGAGGGGAGTTGAAAATTGGAGACGTGGAGTATGCAACTTTGCTAAAATTTCAGGCGTTTTTCGGGGAATTAATGAAGAGCTTGCCCGGACCCATGAAGCAGAAAATGAACGTTCAGATGATGATGGCTAAAGGGAACCGCTTGCCGGTTAAAGCGGTTCATTACGAAAATAAAGAGATCAAACGAACCGATCAGCTGACAGAGGTGTCCAGTGATCCCTTGGCACCTGCTTTATTTGAAATTCCGGCGGGGTTCCAGCAAAGGCAACTGCCGATAGGCGCAGGGGCTGCCAAATGAGGCTGGAAGCCTGTGATTTTGGGAGAGAAGCCCCTGGTTTGGGGTTCGTGCCCAAGTTTTGGTATTCCTGAAGATGAGAAAAAATGTGCTTTTTTGAGAAAAATGCTTTCCTGCCCCCCCTGACTTGTGTTAAACGCTAAGACTGTATTTCCGTGTTGTGGATTTTTAAAAGCCACGCTGGATGGAGATTGGATTTTTTGTATTCATTTTTGACCTGTTATTTAAAGAACATGAGACGGACGATTAAGACTGTTGCCCTTGTGGCTACCGGAGCTTTGGCCTGGACGATGACGCTTGCGGATTCTTCAGCTCAGCAGGTGGTTACGGATGAGTTTGGAACCGAATATCTGGCGGAATTCCTGCCGACCAACACGCAACGACAAGTCACAGAAACGGCGACGAGTTTGGAGCTGGGTGGTGAAGGGCCTTTGAAAGTTAAGCCGAACGGGTCGTTCGTTTTGAATCCAGACTCACACGGCGGAGTCAGTAGTGAGCCTTTGGTGAATAGCCTTCGCGGTATTGTGGTCGTGCCTACGCCTGGTGATGTCAGGCTTGATGGCTGGCCCGGAGTTGAAGGGATCTGGCATGCTATGACAATTTCCCCAAAAAGGTAGGGAACGTATTGACGTCTTATTTAGGGAAGCCCGTATCGCTGGCATCTTTGGATGAAATGATCAAAGCTACGATTCGAGCTTATCGGAGTGCAGATCGCCCGGTGGTGGACGTGATGCTACCTGAGCAGGATATTACGTCCGGCGTGATTCAACTTGTAGTGGTTGAAGGTAAATTGAACCGGATACGAGTGGAGGGGGTTGATGCTGCTACCGAAGAGTATTTGCGCCGTCAAGTGGATCTCAAAAAAGGGGATGTTTTAAATAACAGAGATGTTCTGAGAAATCTGAATTGGTTGAATCGCAGTCCTTACCGCAAGGTTGACCTGGTTTATGCTCCGGGTTATGAATTTGGAACCACTGATATTATTCTCAATACGCTTGAATCGGACCCAGTGTTTTTCTACTTTGGTTATGAGGATTCCGGAACCCAGGCACTTGGACTGAATCGTTATTTGTTCGGGTTTAACTGGGGGGATGCTTTCGGGCCGGATCAGGGCTTCAGTTATCAATACACGTCGAGTGGTGATTTAAACACCGTGCAAGCGCATTCAGCTGCTTATACGGGCTTATTGCCTTGGCAACATTTCCTGATTGTCGCAGGGTCATATGGTTCTGTGGATTCGGGCACCCAAGCGGGGGGAGTTACTTTGGATTCTGGCGGAAATAATATCCAGACTACCGTGCGTTACGGCATCCCAATTACTGCGTTCAAATCGCAAAATCATGAACTGAAACTGGGCTTCGATTTCAAATCGACCAATAATAATTTGGCATTCGGAGGTGAAGAAGTATTCGACACAACGACCAATATTTTCCAGTTCAGCCTTGGTTACAGCATAGTCGCACAGGACCGTTGGGGGATTACTACTGCAGATGTTACAGGTTTTTATAGCCCAGGGGGTTTGAATGGACAAAACTCGAGCGAATCATTTCAAGAATCTAGAAACGACGCGGATTCACAGTATGCCTATGGGTCACTTGGGATCGAGCGCCAACAGCGGTTGGTGCGCGATTGGACTTTGCGGTTGAGGGGACAGGGGCAAATGTCCGGTGGTAACTTGCTTGCAAGTGAACAGCTGGGGATAGGCGGTTACGACTCTGTTCGTGGTTTCGATAACCGTTTAATCCGTGGTGATGAAGGTCTTTGGGGAACGGTT
>JAADHD010000010.1 GCA_013152075.1 Verrucomicrobiota bacterium
GGGCGAAACCTCCGCCCAGTAATAATACGATTCCCCACGGCAGTTTGGAGAAAACAGAAGCGTCGAGAATTCTAGGGCAGGCATCCGCTTTGTTGCTACGCGAGGGGATGAGGAACAGACTGAGAGCCATGACCAGCACGACGGTGCTGTCATCGATGAAGGGGGCGATGGAGGGTACCAGGTTGGACCACCCTTTGATTTGAAAACTGTCACCGAGGGAGATGTTTTTGCGGAAGACCCATAAAAAGGCGGTGAGAGAAAAAGCGATCAACACAGCACTTTCCGCAAAGCTGATTTTTCCCAGTGAGCGTATTTCGTTGCGAATGACATCTGGCGAAAGGCTGAGTTCGGGAGGAGAGCGGAAAAGAAAGCGGGTGAGGGTGATCCAGGCGATGCCCAGCATCACCATGCTGAGAGGCAGGCCCATGAACATCCACTGGCCGAAGGAGATGGGCTCGGCATCGGGGAACTCACTGGCGAACACGCTGACAAAAGCCAGGTTGGTCGGAGTGCCGACGAGAGTGGCCATGCCGCCAATGCTGGCGCTGTAGGCGATGCCGAGCAGCAGGGCGACGGAAAGGTTGCGGCAGCGTTCCTTGCCGAAGGTGGCTTCAGTTTGTGAAATAATGGCGAGACCGATGGCGAGCATCATGATGGAGGTCGCGGTATTGGAGATCCACATGGATAGAAAAGCGGTCGCCAGCATGAAACTGAGTACCAGTCGGTTGGGACCGCCGCCAATCGCGCGGATGATTCCCAGGGCAATGCGTTTGTGCAGGTTCCATTTTTCCATCGCCAGGGCGATCATGAATCCACCGATGAAAAGGAAGATGGTGCTACTAATATAGGCGGTGGCGGCATTTTTACTCGACATGATGCCGAGCAGAGGGAAAGCGGCGAGAGGAACGAGGGCGGTGGCGGCCAGCGGGATGGCTTCGGTCATCCACCAGATTGCCATTAGGATGCCGACGGCGGCCATACGGGAGACCTCGGGATTATTGGGATCGAAGTTGGTGAAAAAAAGGATACCAAAAAACGCCAGCATGCCCAGCCAGAAGCCCAGGCGTGAAGCCGGGTTGTCGCGTGCGGGGCCCGCCTCTGTTGATGATGCTGTATCGGCCATAGGCAAAATTATAATAGCTCGCTAAGAAGTTTTGCGCTTTCGCTTGCTGCCTGCTGTTTAGCATCGTTGACGATAGTTTTCCAATGCTTCGATAGAAATCGTGGATGCGCTAAACTGTCGAGCGCGTATTTTCCTGTCGCTTGATTCAAGTCGAGTGTCGCTACGATGATTTCCTCTTTTTCGTTGCCAGCTTGTTCCAGGGTTTTTCCACTGGCATCGACGATTTTGGAATCACCGGCGGACCAAAGATCGCCACCTTGTGGGCCGACCGAATTGGCGAATAGGTAATGGGCCGCGTTTTCGAAGGCACGAACAGCGATGCCGTCCTTTCCCTTATGCTTTCTTTTGCTGGTTGAACGTGAATCGAGTCCGGCGTTGGGATGGAAGATAATGCGGGCTCCAGCCATGACCGGAATGCGGACGAGTTCGGGGTAGCGGCGTTCGTGACAGATAATGGCAGTCACCGGGATGCCGTCGAGTTGGAAATAAGCGACCGCATTGCCTGGGATGAAGTGTGCGGTGTCGGCAGGCGTGAGTTGGCATTTGGCGTAGGCGTGGATGGGTGATCCTCTGCGATCGAAGGCAAGCAGAGCATTGTAGAGTTTGCGTTTGTGAAACAGGGGGCTGCCGATGAGCAGGTTGATTTGGTGTTTGGCAGCGAGTTTACTGACGGCTTGCAGGGCTTTGCATATTTGTCTGGGTTTCAGCGAAGCAAAATCGGTGTTGTAGCCAGTCGTGGCACATTCCGGAAATAGCACGACATCGGCGCGGCGTTTTTTCGCCTGGGAAACAGCGTGCGCAATTTTCTCGATATTTTCCTCAATGCGGGTCGCAAAACGCATTTGCGCTGCAGCGACTCGCAGTTTGGAAACAGGATGGCTTGAGGGATTCATTGGCAAGCTGAGAACTTATCAGGACTGGCGGGGATTAACAGAATTAATCAGTTCTGGCAAAATGAAAAGGAGCGGCTACTTTTTTTTATGAAACTCTCCAATTCGATAGGAATGCTGCTTTTGTTCTTAGGCTTCGCTCAAACAGTGATGGCAGATGGAGGGGTGACGGTGAAAAAAACCGAAGAAGGTTATGCCATCAGCGAAGAAGGGCAGCTGATCCTGTTTTATCAGATCAAGGCGAAATCGCAAAATGGGAAATTTCGGCGAGCGAATTATGTGCATCCCTTGTATGCACTCGACGGTGAAGTGATAAGCGAAGACTTTCCGAAAGATCACCTACATCATCGTGGTGTGTTCTGGGCTTGGCACACCCTAACGGTGAACGGCAAATATGCGGGAGATAACTGGGTTTGCGATGATTTCGAATGGGATCTGCAGGAGTCCAAGATCCTGAAAGGTTCGGCAAATGTGGGAGGCGTCAAAACACGATGGTTGTGGAAATCACCCAAAGTGGTGGATGGGAAGGATAATATGAAGCCGATGGTCGAGGAAGTGACCACGGTTCGAGCGGGCACCCGTCAGGAACATTACCGTTTGGTGGATTTTGAAATTCGCCTGAAGGCTTTGCTGGGTGATGTGCGCATGGCCGGCTCGCTTGATGACAAGGGTTACGGCGGATTTTCGGTGCGTATGAAGCGCCCCAAAGATATGGTGTTTACCGGTGATATTGGGGTGGTGAAACCGCAGCGACTCGCTGTCGAGGGGGGCGAGTGGATGGATATGTCTGGTAGTCTGACGACTAAAGGGAAAAGTGGGCTGACGATTTTGTGTCATCCTTCGTTGCCGGTTTTTCCACAGAAGTGGCTGTTGAGAATGGGCTCGCAGCAGAACCCACAGTGGCCGGGCAACAAGCCGGTGTTATTGCCAAAAGGAAAAGAGGTGGTCTTGCGCTATCGATTGGTGATCCATGACGAGCAACTGAAGGTTGAGGATATATCTAAGCTCCAGGCTGAATATGCGAAGGAGCGAAGAGGGGGTTGCGTGGGGCTTTGAAGGCAGGGGAAAATTTTTAAGAGAGAATAGTTTGCTGTAGGGGAAGGGTGGGAGGTTTGCGAAGTGGTTTTGTTAAGTTTCTGACTGCCAAGGAGTAGCTGGGAGCAGATTGACCGGGCGATCGGATCGAAATCACAGGGAGGGCATTTTTCTTTGTATTGATAGATTGACAGCACGCGTCTGAGGCGAATAATACGGGAGGAATTTATTTCCGTAACTCATTTGTTAACAAATCCGTAGCTATGTTTTCTAAAGTTTTTCGTGACATTGCAAAACCACAGTGGTTTCAGATTATCCATACTCTGAAACGCTCTACGGGAATGCCTGTCTCTGAATTAGCCAAGGCCTTGAAGATGAGCTACATGGGAGTAAAGCAGCACTGTGTTGCGCTGGAGAAAAAGGGTTATTTGGATACCTGGCGGCGGCCTAAAGCGGTGGGGCGTCCTGAGAAAGCGTATCGGCTGACCTCAAAAGCCGACCCGCTTTTCCCTACTGTGGGCTACGATGTGGTTTTGAGAATTTTTAAAGTTACCGAGAGCCAGATCGGTCCAAATGAACCGGAGCGATTGTTGTTTGGCTATTTTCAAAATTTGGCCGATGAGTTCCAGAAAAAAATCAAGGGGAAGTCGGTGATCGAGAAAGCGACTTCATTGGCTCGGATGAGGGATCAGGCGGGGCATTTGTCCGAATGCATTTATGATCCGGATGCGGGCTTGAGAATTATTGAATACCACAATCCGATGCAACCCTTGTTCGATCAATACGCGACAGCTGAGCGCATGGAAGAGAACATGTTCGAAAAACTACTGGGCACTGCGGTTGAGCGTGAAGTGGAGGAGGCGTCGGGATTGAGGCGTTATATTTTCCAAATAACGACTCTCTGATAGACTTGGCGGAAAAGGTCTGCGAGAGGCGATTGTAGGGGGCATACGAGTTGGCTATCGGCGCATTTTAATCTCCTTAAGATTCCGACCTGCGTGCCAGAATCGTTTCCAGTCCTTCGTGGCAGATTTGGGACCAGCTTTCCATCGATTCGTGTCGGGCTTGTAGCTCTTCCGGGGTGTAAAACTGAAGGTCTTCAATATTGGCTTCATTCGGTGTGACATCAGAAGACTCCAGATCAAAGAGGTGTACCACCCCAATATGCACGGCACCCACTTCATTGGAATCGTCATTGATGAGGGCAACAATTTCTTGTTTGTGGGAACCTGTGAGATTGATTTCTTCATCCACTTCACGCTCAACCCCAATGGTGTAGGTGTCTTTATCGAGTGAAGCCAGATCCGCGTCTTCGGAATTGATGTGTCCCCCGATGCCAATGGAGCCTTTGGCGTGCAGGCGTTTTTCCCCGGATCCTCCTCCTCTTACATAATGGAGGAAGCGGCCCTGATGATGGAAAATAGCATAGGGGATGATTTGCTTGTGGGAGGGGTCGTCTTCAGCTTCATCCCGGGAGAGAAAAAAATTGTTTTCCGGATCGAGAAACGCGGGCAGATATAGTTGTGGCTCCAAGCAGAGGCCCTGGAAACTGCCGATTTCGTCCAACAGTGAGCGCGGGATTACAAGTACGTTTTCGTCAGGATATTTTGCCATGCCGATGTTTTACTGCAATCCAGCGGAATGGCAAGGGTGAACTGAAGAGTGTTGAGTTTTGAATAGGGAGTGTTGAATTAGAAAATTCTCAACTCACTACTCACTACTCCCAACTTTCTTCGCTTGGCCGTTTTCATCAACGATCAGGGATTCACTTCCCGGAGGCAGAATTTGCAGGGATTTCAGGAATTCGATTAGAGAATCTCTCTCAATTTCACTCATTGCTTCGAAGGCTTTACGCGAGGTCAAGGCTTCGCCGGAGTGAGCAAGCACGGCCTGGCGTAGGGTGGTGAATTTCCCGTGATGAAAGTAGGGCGGTTCATTGGCGGCGCCCCAGAGTTTTTTGGTCAGGAAACGGCGGTTCTGTTTCACGAAGGTGTCGTTCATGTCCAATGGCTCGGCGTTGGGGTCATCCGGCCCGGTGGTGATGTCGTGTAGTTTCAGGTCGGTATAGGC
>JAADHD010000343.1 GCA_013152075.1 Verrucomicrobiota bacterium
CCGTAGGGATCACTGGGGATTTCAGCACTCTTCCAGATTTGAGCGGGTGGGCTCTCTTTGCTAAGACTGTCTGGCAATTTTCCCGATCCGTTGGCGACTCCGTTGCGAGTGGGGCCGCGCCATTGAGGCCAGTCGGCCGATAGCAGGGCGCTGTTAGTGATAGTGGCGAGGAGTGCTAGTGAGAGCCAGATGGATTTCATTGTAGGGGGAGGTGAGGAGGCTTTCATAAAAGTTATTTTTTGTCGTTTTCGGGAAATGGTAATTCCCAGCCACTGGTTTCGATGCTGTGGTTTTTGCGCAGTAAATTTTTTCCCCAGTAATAAAGAGTGAAATTTTGTGTTGTCTTAGGAAAACCGTAAATGAGCAGGACGCGAACGGGGCCGGGGGCTGGGGTGAATTCATGACTGTCAGGCAGGGCTTTGCCTTCCGGAGTAAGCAGGGTGATGTGTGGATCGCTGCCGTAGCTGGTACGATTGGCGCCGTCAATGATTTCGATATCATTAAAATCGAAGTCAGCGGTGTGGCCGTTAACGGTGGCGTCCACGGCAACGAGGCGGGCGCCGGGCACAGCGTCAAGGTGACTGAAGCCTATGTAGGTCCACGCTGCGTTGATTTCGAGGGAACCGGTTCCGAGCCCGGCGGCTTGTTTTTTTCTCACTGCGTTGAGAACCTGATCAAGCTCGGAATTTTGTTGCTTGTTTTGTATGGTTTGAGATTTGGCTTCAGCTTTGTTGCCTGAAGCGGTTTTATTGTCTTGTCCGCAAGCGACTACGAACAAGACAATGCCTGCCATGAGGAAATGATTGGGGAGTGAAAGTTTCATCGGTGTGCAAGTGTGTTCAGAGAACAAGGGCGGAATGTAGGAGCGGGAAGGGGATTCGGCAACTGTTGGATGGACATCAACTTTGTGTTTTCCCGTTGACCCAGATGGGTTTCGGTCGTAAACCCAACTGCGGCATTGCAGGCAACTGAATACAGGAGAGAAATTTTATGGCTGAATTAAACAAATACTTTGCGGGACTGGACATTGGTGGCACGACGGTCAAATCGATGCTGGTGGATGACAGCGGGAACGCCTTTGGTGAAATGCTCGAAGTGCGCAGTCATGTGGACGAGGGATTTCGGCGGACTTTCGAGCAATTGATAGCGGCAGTGGATGGTTTGTGCGAAGCGAATGGAATTTCGCGTGAGCAACTGGCGGGAGTGGGGCTTGATGTTCCCGCACCGTGTTGCGACGGGGTGATTTGGAGCAAGGCTAATCTGGCGCAGGATTGGGTGGGGGTGAACATTGCCAAAGAATTTGAAGAAGTGATCGGGGTGCCGCTTTACATGACCAATGACGGGAATGCGGCGGCGGCAGGTGAGTACGCGGTGCGTCCGGATCACACCGGCAGTTTGTTGCTGGCCGCGCCGGGAACTGGGCTGGCGGGCGGTTTGGTTTTGCCAGGAGGCAGAATTTACGAAGGGGCGAATGGTTTGTCACTGGAAGTGGGCCACAATTCGGTTCCGTTTCGTGAAGATGACGGATCACTTCCGAAATGCACCTGTGGTGAAGAAGGCTGTGTGGAAGCCTGGGTTTCCCTGATGGCTTTGCGTCGTCGCCTGGGATTGGAATTGGAGAAAGAGAAGTGGTCTGGGCACGTATTGCATAAAGATGACGCACCGATTTCAGAGAAGGCCTTCCGTTTACGGGATCTGGCAGCGGCCGGGGATGAGTTGTCGATTGAGATTTTTAAACAGCAGGGATTTATTTTTGGTCATGCGCTGGCTGATTTGGCGAGATTGTTTGATCCGGGTTTGATAGTGATTGGTGGAGGTTTGGCCGAGTCTTCGTTTCGGGATCAGTATCTGGAATGGATCATGGAAGGCTTTGAGAGTCGAGCCTGGCCGATTTACCTCAAAAGCCCGATTGATCCTGAGCAGGTGACGACAGATTTTCAGTGGGCGATGGGCGGAGACAGCGCGGCGGCACTGGGTATGGCCTTTGAGGCGAGGATGATGTTCGGGGGACTGGGAGAGAAGTTGGAGGGGAGTTGATTTCAGGCTTCGTTGGTTGATGTTATCCGGGGATGGGAACTTGGATCCGAAATTTTGTTTTGCTGTTGGTGATCGTGACCGCGTTCAGTGGTCTGGTGATGGCGGAGTATTATCTGCGTCATGAGGTGACAGGACAGACGAGACGGTCGCTGAAGGAGCGCAGGATTGAATTGAGTCCGGACGCAGCGGTTCAGGCAGTGGGTGCCAGCGATAAGGAGGCGCTTGAATCCTTGGAGTTAGTTGGAGTAGATCTAGGTGAACTAGGATTTTCAGGGGACACTCCACTAATTGAGGCGGCGAGAATTGGTGATGCAGGGATGGTAGATTATTTGATCGGTAAAGAAAGTGTGATTCGAACATTGAATCAAAAATCTACCGGTGATGGTCAGACGGCCTTGCTGTGCGCCTTGGACGTGGGGAATTTTCCAATCGCGGATAAGCTGATGAAAGCTGGGGCGACGATGGAAGGGCAATGGGAAAGTGGAGTTCCCTTGCTTATGTCGGTGATGATGAACGAAGATAACAAGATGTTTGATTTCTTGGTAAAGCAGGGCGTTCCGGTGGACGAACGGAATGAAGAGGGAATCACCGCTCTGGCGATGGCGGTAAAGGAAAGGAAAGACGACTGGGTAATCAAATTGTTGGAAACGGGTGCGGATGTGAATCAAACTGGCGCGACGGGCGAGGCCTTGTTGTTGGAGGTGGTTAGGGATGGTCGGAGAAAAACGGCCAAAACACTGATCGATCATAAGGCGACAGTGGATGTGAAAAACAAAGCAGGCGAGACGCCTTTGATGCTAGCTATAGAAAAAGGAGATAGCGAATCGATGGTGATGCTGTTGGACGTGGGCGCCAAGACGGAAGCAAGAGATGTTAAGGGGAAGTCAATATCAGACCGCTTGATTGATAGTGAAAATGATGAGTTGGTGGAATTTTTTACTAGAAAAATCGGGTCGAACATTCCGGACGAAATGCTGGTCAAAGCTTTCGAAGGAGGGAAAATCAATTTGCTGAAAGGTTTGCTGGAGAAAGGGGGGGATGTGGAAGCTGAAACAGGAAAGGGAGACCGGCTACTAAAGCAAGCGGTGTTGAATAAGGATCAGCCAATGGTGGAGTTGTTGACGGCCTTCAACGCTGACCCGGGAAAGGTGGTTGTGGATGCGTTGTTAAGTGGGGAGCCTGCAATTTTGAAAATTTTGCTTCGTAATGGTGCGGATGCGAATGAACCATTGGAAGGGAATGTAGGCTTACCTTTGTCTCTGGTGTTGAGAGCAAGTAGATACGATTTTGCTGAAATATTGTTGAGCTATGGGGCTAACCCGGATCCAGAGCAATCGAACGGACTGACCTTGATTGAAGAAGCGGAAAGCCGGGGAGATGATAAGGCGGTATCGATACTGCGTGACTATTGTGCCGATTATCGTGAGGAGGTGTATTCGGAGCAAGAAGCTGCAGTCGGGAATAAAAAATAAAAGAAGCAATCAGTCGTGGCTCCATTGTGGCGCATCGAGACAGAAAATCTGATTGCAAATCTTCGGGTAATCCGGATTTTAGAGATTAAGACTCCATATATTAATGCAACACGAACTACGCAAGACCTTTCAATTTGAAGCCGCTCATCTTTTACCTCATCTGCCGGAGGGTCATAAATGCCGACGTCTGCATGGTCACAGCTTTCAGGTAGAGGTCGTGGTGGCAGGGGAATGTGATCCCAAATTGGGATGGGTGATGGATTATGCGGATATAAGTTCCGCTTTCAAGCCTATATGGAATCAGCTCGATCACAATTATTTGAATGAAATAGAGGGCTTGGAAAATCCTACCAGCGAGAACGTGGCCACGTGGATCTGGGAGCGATTACAGCCTGGATTGCCGCTTTTAAAGGAAATTGTAGTGGCGGAAACCTGCACTGCGAGCTGTGTTTTTCGGGGATAAGCTTGCTGGATCGTGAAAATGATTGGTTTGAAGAGCAATTTGTGAAAAATAAATCCCGTCATCGCGGGGTTAAATTAGGTTGATTCGTAGGCCAATTTGGCCTTAAATTTAGATTCTCCACTAATTGTTATATAGATTTCATGGAAAAAGTCACCAGACGTAAATTTACTAAAGGAGCTGCAGCGGCTGCTTTTGGGTTTCAGGTAGTTCCGAGTCGTGTGTTCGGCGCTAATGAGCGAATCAATCTAGCCGGCATTGGAACCGGGGGAAAAGGGGCCAGCGACATTGCCGGTTCGGACGCCGCAGGATTTAATATCATCGCGCTGTGTGATGTGGTGGACGCTAGCAAGGGGCGTTTATCTGGAAGGAACGGAGCGATTTCCGGAACGCGTCGCAAGTATCCGGATGCCAAATTTTACGCCGACTGGCGGGAGATGCTGGAAAAAGAGCCGGACATCAATGCGATAACCGTTTCCACACCTGATCATGTTCATGCGATGGCTTCGATTGCCGCGATGAAAAAAGGGATCAATGTTTATTGTCAAAAACCTCTGGCTCATGATGTGTGGGAAGCACGGATGATGACCAAGGTAGCCAAGGAAACCGGCGTCAAAACGCAGATGGGTAATCAGGCGCATGCGCATAATACCATGAGACGTATGGTGGAGCTGGTGCAGGCGGGAATCATCGGGGATGTGACCGAGGTGCACACCTGGACCAATCGTCCGATCTGGCCGCAAGCTGTTCCAAAATTTCCTGAGAAAGAACCCGTGCCGGATCATATCAATTGGGATTTGTGGGTTGGCCCTGCGCCATTCCATGATTACAGCTCAAAAATCCTGCCGTTTAATTGGCGTGGGTATTGGGATTTTGGAACCGGGGCGCTTGGCGATATGGCATGTCACATCATGGACATGTCTTATTGGTCATTGGGCCTGGGATCGCCGACAAGTGTTGAAGCCGTGTCGTCGGGCCCCACTGAGGCGTCTCCGCCGATCTGGTCGACGATCACCTATGAGTTTCCTGCTCGGGGTAACAAACCTCCGGTGAAGTATGTGTGGTATGACGGGTACAAAGACGCTGTGTTCAATACCGAAAAATGGTCTTTGGT
>JAADHD010000313.1 GCA_013152075.1 Verrucomicrobiota bacterium
TGCATAGGTCAGCAAAAACACAGCGACCATTCCCGTTTGTATTAAAACGCGATGCCTTAGCCCGTGCACTCTCGTCACTAATAACTCCACCGCCAAACCAATACAAACAGCCACCCCTAACAACAAAAAAAACAAATACCAAGCAAACATATAATTGCCCCCAATATAATTATGCGCATAAGCCAGTATGGCCGCCAACCAAGGACTGCACGCGGCAATCCACAGCGTCAACGAACGCTTGACGAGCAAATACCCTCCCCCCAGCACACACATCAAAGGCAACAGCCCAAAAAAGAACCAAAATTTCAACTCAGAACCAGCAGTCATCTGCTGCAAACTCAAATATAAAGGATACGTCGCATCATCCATCGCCCAGCGAGTGCCCGCCGCGACATGACTCCACACATCATTCACCCAATCTGCTCCCATCGCACCGCGTCGTTCTGGCTTCGCCAAAGTCAGCGCCAATTGACGAATCGACGGCCCCATCAGCTGGATGAAAAGCATCGCGGAAAAAATATTCGCTACCACCCACCGTGCCGTGTTACTAAATCGATCTTCCACCCTGTTTAAAGGCCATTGAAGTGTTAGCAAAATGCACCCGTTCATCGCTGCCGCAAAATAAACAGCCCCAGCAAAACTCCACATCATCAAAAATTGAAAAAATCCAAACAACAACCAAAATCGCCACTCCCCACTACGCATCGCCCGCGTCAAAGCCAACAAAGCCAATACCGAGAAAAGCAATAAAAACGCATAACCACGTGCCTCAACCGAATATCGCAAATACCAAGGATTGAGCGTCAAAAACCATGCGGCGACCACTCCCGCAGTCGGAGCTCCGTGTAAACAAAGCAGCCCTCCCACAGCACCTATACACAACAACCCCGCCACCAGTGACGGGAAACGCTCCGCAAACTCACTGTAATAAGAGGCCTTCTCTCCCATGATTATATTGCGCACATTTAAACTCAATCGGGAAGCGACACTTTGAGCTACGTGATTATTCGTTCCCGTATTGAGAAAAAACGTTTCCTCCCACTTGACCGGTCTATAACTCAATTTCCCGCCATCTTTGTTCTTATAATAACCATGAACAAAACGTCTCATAGCCCATTCCTCATCATTACAAAAACTATGACTCATGTAAGGAATCCTCCAATACAAACCCGTGACCACTGCCGCCAAAATAAGGATAACAGGTAATATAGAAAGCCTATGCTTGACCTTGGCCATTTCAATCGAGCGATCCCGCAAACGAGTATTCCACCACGGCTCCGTCCAGATCAACAGTAACAGAAGCACCAAATTCGTTAAGGACGCCCACCACAAGCCATCACCGATAAAAGCGTCCAACGACACTTTTTTGCCCTCCGTAATTTGCGCACCAACCTGCAAGGTCCATGGCTTGGTGCCATAACATAAAAAAACTCCCAGTGCTACCGCTGGTACCGCCAACAATCTACGTAATGTGATCTGAGCAACCAATGCTCTCACTCTCGACAAATCCAGCATAGTTACTAACTGCTGAGTATTCGCTTTTTCACCCTCTCTGCCCTTTCGTTACCGAACTGGACTTGGAGGGGGGCAAGGAGGTGAAGAGGCTTAATCCGATTCATTTGCGCCAATTAGAACACGGGACATTTCTACCGTCAAGTCCGATGCCTTCAGAACCCCGGATTCTCGACACCTTTATGATGATTCGCTCAAGGATTTGCCCATGCTTTGATAATCCCTTCGATGCCTTTCACCGCTGACTCCAATCGTTCAAAGTCGAGCCGCGACATCTTGTCATTCGCCTGATGGTATCCATCGTAACGAAAAGGACCCGTATCAGTAATCATCAATCCCGGATACCCCATCTGCCAAAACGCCCAATGATCGGATCTCGCTGCATGAAGATCCCCAGGAGGAGCCACCACTGCTTCTATGGGCAACGGACTGCTTTTCTGAAAAGCGCTCTTCGCTGAACTAATCTGCTCGGCAGAGGCCTGGTTACCCACCAAAACCAGAAAATTTGCCACTGAGGGGGCATCTGCCCGAGTGCCTTCAGGATGGGTTTGACTATCCGGTTCATCCGAAAAATATGCCAACGAATCTAGGCTGATCATCGCCACCACTTTTTTTCCTCTCAGCTTCAGCGCCTTGGCATAAACCAGGCTCCCCATATTTTCTGTTTCCGCCCACGGCCTTTCCTCGTTCACAAAAGCGACAAACTTGATCGTCATCTCATTCTTGCTCCCTATAAAAGCATTGGCAAGGCACATCAATGCGCTCACCCCAGAAGCGTTGTCATCCGCACCCGGACTGCCGGGAACCGTATCATAATGCGCACCAACCACTACGATCTCTCCGCTGTTCCCTGTTCCGGGAACCGTTACCTCCAGATTCCAGACCTCGTTGCCCTCTGATTCGTATTTCTGGCGACTAACCTTGTAACCCATATTACTCTCCCCCAAAGACGACTCGATAAAATAAGCCGCCGCCTTTAGATTCTCCATCTTCCCCATGTGCCGCTCACCGATATCTTCTGTCAAAACATTCACATAGTCTTCCAGATCTTCACGGCTGACCGATTTTCTCATCATGGTCGCAAACTGCTGCTCGCGGACCGACGGAAGTGAATTCTGGTATGGCTTGAACCATTCAGTATAAATAATGGAAACCGCTGGAATCACCACCAGTCCCACTGGCAATCCGACCAAACAAAAACGAATAATTTTACCTGAATCCATGATTATTGATCTTCACCGTATTTCACTGTCACGTCGATAACGATTAATCCAGTCATCCATCACTCCAGCGGTATTTTCCAAATGCAATCTGAGTCCATCTGAAGAAATCACATCCGCCCCCAACGAATGAACCATACTCTGCTCGGCAAGATCGTTGGTCGCCACAGTCAGTCGGTATCGCTTGGCGTATTTCGCGCTCAGCCTTTCGATGATATCATCTGCAGTGTGGGACGAATCACTGTAAAAGACCTGTACTTCATGCTCGTCACGATTCGGTTGCGACTCCATACGCTCATTGCGTCCATCAAAAACCAGAACCACTCGTTCCCCCGAGACATCCTGATAGCCCCCCAGCAAATGTT
The DNA here is from genome assembly GCA_013152075.1 of Verrucomicrobiota bacterium. GTDB lineage: Bacteria > Verrucomicrobiota > Verrucomicrobiia > Verrucomicrobiales > DEV007 > JAADHD01. The sequence goes on from JAADHD010000313.1 coordinate 3,098, forward strand.
TGAGCCGTTCATGCGCGAGACCTTTACCGCGTAGGTGCAAGTCCTTCAGCTCCGGCCAGGCATGAATGATGTTGTTGCCATCAACCAGTAGAAATGTTCTATCGGTCGCCATCGCTGAGACGATGGATTAATTACCCTCCCCATACCTGAATCCATCCAACAGGTAAGGGGATCAAAATCAGCGCTTTATTCGTCCGCTGATTTCTTTTTAGCCGCAGCTTTTTTAGCTGGAGTCTTCTTTTTAGCGGCGGCTTTTTTAGCCGGAGCCTTCTTCTTGGCCGCAGCCTTTTTAGCCGGAGCCTTCTTCTTAGCCGCAGCCTTCTTAGCCGCAGCCTTCTTAGCAGGTGCCTTATCTTTAGCTGCAGCTGCTTTTTTAGTGCTTGCAGTAGACGAGCTATTTCCCTTCGCTTTTTCAAGACGAAGCGCTGTCTGCTCACGCTCTTTTTTGCGTTTCAGGTAGTTACGACGCCTCTTACGCTTGATCTCTTTGTTATACTGCTTGCTCATGGCTGAAAATTGTGTGGATGCCCGTTTTTAGAGCCCTGCCTATTTAGCCGCTGAATACTGGTGGCGCAAGCAGAAAACCTCTTCATCCCCACCAGCGCCCTCCGGCAAAATCGACGCAGTCAAAAAAAATACGAAACTTTTACGCCTCCTGAGCGTTTCATTTCCTGAAAACAGCCCGCCCATATGAAATCATTACCCGACCTTCTACTCAAAATTTGTTGTTGTCTGACTGTTATTGCAGGCTCCTCCAAAGAGCTGGTCGCTCAGGAAAAACCACCTCAATTGACTCAGGCGCAAAGTGACTTCTTCGAGAAGAAGATTCGCCCGCTACTCGCTGAACACTGCTACAAATGCCACTCCAGCGACTCTGACAAAGTAAAAGGTAGCCTGCTCCTGGACAGTCGGGAGGCCACCCTGAGAGGAGGTGACAGCGGTCATGCCGTTGTTCCCGGCAATTTGAATGAAAGCCTGCTTTACGTCGCCGTGACTTACACAGACAGCGATCTCGAAATGCCTCCAAAATATCCACTTTCAAGCGCAGAGGTGGCCGACATCGAAACCTGGATCAAAATGGGCGCTCCTGACCCAAGAATAGAAAAAAAGGAGCCAGGTAAAAAACGGCAAAACTATGTGAGCACTATCAAACCAGAAGATGGGCGTGACTTCTGGGCCTATCAAAAACCGATCAAACACGCCCTCCCCAAAATTAGTCAAAGCGAATGGCCGCGCACTGATATCGACCACTTTATTCTCGCTCGTCTGGATGCCGAAAACATGAGTCCCACCCCGGACACCGATGCTCGCACATTATTGCGCCGACTCTTTTTTGATCTGATCGGTCTTCCCCCCAAGCCGGATTACGTTGAAAAATTCGTTATTTCATACGAGGCCGATCCCGAAGCCGCGCTTGAATCGGCCGTCGACCGATTGCTCGCCACAGAGCAATTCGGCGAACGCTGGGGCAGGCACTGGATGGATGTGGCCCGCTACGCCGAATCATCAGGCAAGGAAACCAATGCGCTATTCCCTCACGCATGGCGCTATCGTAATTATGTTATCGACTCATTTAACGCAGACAAACCCTATGATCGCTTCATCCAGGAACAGATCGCTGGAGACTTGATGCCCGCTCGCAATGATCAGGAACGCGCAGAACTACAAGTCGCTACCGGATTTCTGGCCATTGGAACCAAATCCCTGAACGCCAGCAGTGCCCGAGCCTTTCGTTTTGAGCTGGTTGACGAACAAATCGACACTGCCACCCGATCAATACTGGCAACTTCCGTTTCCTGCGCCCGCTGTCACGACCACAAATTTGATCCCATTCCAATGAGTGACTACTATTCAATGGCGGGCATCTTCTTGAGCAGCGAAACCCATTTCGGCACCATTTCCAACGCCCAGAACCGCCACTCGTCCGATCTGCTCGAACTGCCGATCATCAGTAAAGCAAGGTCACTCTACAGGCAACTGATTGATATGGAAGTCGAGCTGAACGCCATGCGCAAGGAACGTGAAGTGCTCGTCCGAAAAGTTCGCGACAACCGACAAAACCCCCAAAGCAACTCCCAAGGCAACCCCGTGCGCCAGTTACTCGTCCACACGTCACGTATGAACCAGTTGGAAGCCAAACTCGAAGCCATCGATGAAAACGGTGTGCCTCGCCCTCTGGCCATGGGGACAAGTGACAGCGAAGAACCCTTTGATGCCCAGATCCTAATACGCGGAGAAGAAGACAACGCTGTCGAAAGAACTCCGCGCGGATTTATCCGCGCCATTTATACCGGGGATGAAGAAACGATCCCCGATGAGCAAAGCGGGCGCTTACAACTCGCACGCTGGATGACTTCTCCTGAAAATCCGCTCACAGGTCGTGTGATGAGCAACCGCATCTGGTACTGGCTCTTTGGACAAGGCATCGTCCCTACGATGGATAATTTTGGCAGCACCGGTCAGGCCCCCACCCACCCTGAACTACTCGATCATTTGGCCATCCGTTTTGCCGAACACGATTGGTCTGTAAAAAACATGGTGCGAGAAATCGTGCTCAGCCGCACCTATCGCATGAGTTCAAATTACAATGCCGAATACTTTGTCATGGATCCAGAAAACCAATGGCACTGGAGAGCCAACAAACGACGTATCGATGCTGAGTCACTGCGGGACTCCATACTCAGCGTCAGCGGACAACTTGAATTGAATCGTCCGAGCGTCTCCCCCATCTCCCTGGCAGGTGACGGTTTTGTGGGTCGGAACTTCAACGCGAAAATGATCGAAGCTGATAAGCCTGTAAGGTCGGTCTATCTTCCCATCGTCAGAGATCTTCTTCCCGACTCTTTACAATTATTTGACTTCCCTGATCCCAGTCTGATGAAAGGCAAACGTGACGTGACCACCGTCCCCTCGCAAGCCTTGTATCTAATGAATAACGAATTTGTCATCGCTCAAGCCGAGGCCATGTCCAGTCATTTGGTCAATGACCTCAAGCTCACAGGATCCGCGATTGGCATAGCCGCATTTGCCGCTTCATATTCCCGCCCCCCCACAGCCGAAGAAGCCCGCAAAACGCGCGCTTACTTCGAACGATTTGTAAAAACTGCACAAGAAAAAAACATCAGCCTCAAACAGGCACAACAAATGGCGCTTAACTCGTTTTGCCAGGCATTGTTTTCATCCGCCGAATTTCGCTATCTAAATTAAATTTTTTATCCAGCCTATTTGAATATTTTGCACGCACCTCTCGTCCATATCTTCAGAACGGTCTCGCAAACACATTTCGCTGAGCCAAAAACCAAACAAACCTCCAATCCTCTCCAGATATGAGCTCAATCGCAAAAACAGTCCTCACGTTTTCTGCCGGAATCGGCATCGTCACTAGCGCCGCCATCGTCAAAAACCACCCGGAAACCATTGGCATTCCGAAGATCGCCCTCTCAGAGCCCCTGTCCCCTATCATCCTAAGTGCAGACGGCCAAATCCGTTTTTTAGGCCGCATTCCACCGGCAGCAATCGCCTCTGACATTCGCATGGCTGCAAAAAACCAAAACTTCAATCACCTCAATGATCATCTAAAAAAGCACAACTTCTACATCATTCCTGAAAGCGCTACCCCTGTCAAAAACCTGTAAATCCGTCACCCTGATTTTTCCCAGACCATGAACCCATCCAGCCAACCAGCCACCCCACCATTCGCGCCCCTATCAAGACGTCTCGCTCTGAAATCTATTTCATCGGGCTTCGGTTACATGGCTTTCTCTGCGCTCAGCACCATGGCGGCTGAAAAAGAAAACCCCCTGGCTCCAAAAAAACCGCACTTCAAAGCCCGCGCTAAAAGAGTGATTTTTCTGAGTATGCGGGGCGCTCCGTCTCATCTGGACACCTTTGATTACAAACCCCAACTCAAAAAAGATTCCGGCAAAGCCACCACCAAAAAAGGTGGCTTGGCCAAATTATTGGGTTCCCCCTGGGATTTCAAACAACACGGCCAGAGTGGATTGAGAATTTCAGAGCTCTTTCCAGAAGTCGCCAAGCACGCCGATGATCTCTGCATCCTCAACAGCATGCACACCGACATTCCCAATCATCCTCAGGCAACCGTCCAGATGCATACAGGAAATTTTCAGTTTGTCCGCCCCTCTCTCGGAGCATGGACGCTGTATGGACTGGGAACAGAAAATGCCAACCTGCCCGGATTCATCACCCTCAGCCCGCCGTCTACAGTGGGCGGAGCGCAAAATTACGGCAGCTCCTTCCTGCCTGCTATTTATCAAGGCACGCCGGTGGGTAGTCCGGAAAGAAGAGCTCGATTTGCCGCCTCGCAGCAAACCGCCATTTCCAATATAAAAAATTCCAAGCTCGATAAAAGCCTGCAGCGTGTTCAACTCGACTACATCAAGTCGCTTAACATGGAGAAATTATATCGTGATCAGCACCACCCGGAAGTCGAAGGCATTATCGAATCATTCGAACTCGCCTTCCGCATGCAGGATGAGGTCCCCCGAGTATTGGACCTTGCCAGTGAACCCGAATCCATACGCAAACTGTATGGACTAGATACGCAGGCAACGGCACAATTTGGCAAACAATGCCTGACCGCTCGACGCATGGCTGAAGCCGGGGTGCGCTTCATCGAAATCACCCATGGATCATGGGATCAACACCGCAACCTCAAACAGGCCCTGACCAACAACTGCAACGCCACCGACGGCCCTATCGCGGCGCTGCTAACGGACTTGAAACAGCGCGACATGCTGAAAGACACTCTCGTCATCTGGGGCGGAGAATTTGGCCGTACCCCTCATGCGCAAAATGGGGATGGTCGCGATCACAATAACAAAGGTTACTCCATGTGGATGGCAGGTGGAGGAGTGAAAGGAGGCATGAATTACGGCATGACCGACGACTACGGCTACCAGGCGATCGATGACCGAATGCACACTCACGACTGGCATGCAACCATACTGCATCTGCTCGGCCTGGATCATGAACGGCTGACTTACAACTACGCCGGGCGTGATTTTCGCCTCACCAATGTGAGCGGTAAAGTTGCCAAAAGTATTATTGCCTGAGATCAGGCACTGGACAGGAGCGCTAGATTGGTCATAGTTCATGCATGCGTATGAGCTATGAGACTTATTCAATCCCCTCTCCAACCATGAAAACCGTTCTTTCTCTACTCGCCCTGTGTCTGATCCAATCAGCTCACGCCCAGGATGTTTCGACCTTTAACATAAACGCCGGAATCGAACCCGGCCCGGGCGACCAGATGATCGCTGATTATTTCAAACTGGAGACCCAGCGTCTGACCAATCGCTCCCTGAACAATATCAAAACCAAAGAAGACTGGGTGCAGGCTCGCGACACCTACCGCCGCCAGCTTTATGAAATGCTCGGCCTGCAACCCCTGCCCGCTCGCTCGCCACTCGATGCCAAGATCACCGGCAGACTCGATCACGAAGAATTCACCGTTGAAAATCTCGTTTTCGAATCCCGTCCCGGCCTCTATGTCACCGGCAATCTCTACCTGCCAAAAAACGCCAAGAAAAAAGCCCCGGCAGTTCTTTATGTTTGCGGTCACGGAAAAGAAAAAAAGGACGGGATCAGCTATGGTAACAAAACCCATTATCAACATCACGGCGAGTGGTTTGCACGCAACGGTTACGTCTGCCTGACCATCGACACTCTGCAACTCGGCGAAATCGAAGGAACCCATCACGGCACCTACAGCAAAGATCGCTGGTGGTGGAATTCTCGCGGTTACACCCCGGCCGGCGTCGAAACGTGGAACAGCATTCGCGCCATCGATTACCTTCAATCACGTCCGGAAGTAGACGGCTCCCGTATTGGCATCACCGGTCGCTCGGGAGGCGGGGCTTACTCCTGGTGGGCAGCCGCCCTCGATGAACGCATCAAAGTCGCCGTACCCGTTGCCGGCATCACCAGCCTGAAGAACCACGTTGTCGACGGTGCCGTCGAGGGACATTGCGACTGCATGTTTCAGGTGAACACTTATCGCTGGGATTACCCCATGCTCGCCGCGCTGGTTGCACCGCGTCCTTTGCTCATCACCAATACCGACAATGACCGTATATTCCCCCTCGACGGAGTCGTCGATGTTTACAACAAAACTCGCCGCATTTACAAATTGCTCGGAGCCGAAGACAAAATTGGTCTCGCTATTTATCAAGGCGGACACCTAGACACCCAACCCCTGCGAGTGAATGCCTTCCAGTGGTTCGAACGTTTCTTAAAAGGCAAAAATATCTCCGACGAGATCGCTGATACCACCGCTCCCAAACTTTTTAAAGTCGAGCAGCTCAAAGTTCTCGACAAAATTCCCAGCGACGAACGCAACACTGACATCGATGAATATTTCACCGTTAAAGCGATCAACCGCAAAGCCCCCACCACAAGCGACGAC
>JAADHD010000245.1 GCA_013152075.1 Verrucomicrobiota bacterium
TCTATCAGAGAAAATCAGTGAAATCAGTGGTTAAATATTTTTTGCCGTATTGCGTGCGCTCAACTAACAAAAACAGGAGAACACCACATGGCTAATTATTTCAACACCCTTCCTCTTCGTCTTCAGCTCGAAGAACTCAGCAAATGTCGCTTCATGCAATTAGACGAGTTCAATGGCGTCGAAAAACTCAAAGGCAAAAAAATTGTCATCGTCGGTTGTGGCGCACAGGGATTGAACCAAGGTTTGAATCTGCGCGATTCGGGTTTGGATGTGTCTTACACCTTGCGTGCAGCGGCGATTGAAGAAAAACGCCAAAGCTGGAAAAACGCCACCGAAAACGGTTTTGCTGTTGGCACCTACGAAGAAATGTTGCCCACCGCCGACTTGGTGATCAACCTGACTCCGGACAAACAACACAGTGCAGTGGTTGGAGCAGTGGTTCCCTTGATGAAAAACGGCGCTTGCCTGTCCTACTCACATGGTTTCAACATCGTTGAAGAAGGCATGCAGGTTCGTGAAGACCTCACCGTCGTCATGGTAGCGCCCAAGTCTCCAGGCACCGAAGTGCGGGAAGAATACAAACGCGGTTTTGGCGTTCCTACCTTGATCGCCGTTCATCGCGAAAACGACCCCAATGGCGACGGCTGGGAAATTGCCAAAGCCTACGCAGCTGGTACCGGCGGGCATTTGGCAGGTTGCCTGCAATCATCCTTCGTGGCCGAAGTGAAGTCCGATTTGATGGGTGAACAAACCATTCTCTGCGGCATGCTGCAAACAGGTTCCATCCACTGTTACAACAAAATGATCGCCGGCGGCATTGACGCAGGTTATGCCTCCAAGCTGGTTCAATACGGATGGGAAACCGTGACCGAAGCTTTAAAACATGGCGGCATCAGCACCATGATGGATCGTTTGAGCAATCCTGCAAAAATCAAAGCCTACGACTTGGCAGAGGAACTGAAAAACATCATGCGCCCGCTGTTTGAAAAACATCAGGACGACATCATGACCGGTCACTTCTCTCAAACCATGATGACAGACTGGGCCAATGATGACAAAGACCTGCTCACCTGGCGCGAAGCGACCAACGAGGGCGCTTTTGAAAAATCAAGTGCCGGTGACATGGCGATCAGCGAACAAGAATATTTCGAAAATGGCGTCTTGATGGTAGCGATGGTCAAAGCCGGTGTCGAACTCGCTTTTGAAACCATGACCGCTGCCGGCATCATCAATGCCAGCGCTTATTATGAGTCTCTGCACGAAACTCCATTGATTGCTAATTTGATTTCACGCAAAAAATTGTACGAAATGAATGCGGTTATTTCAGACACCGCTGAGTATGGCTGTTACCTTTTCAACCACGCCTGCGTGCCTTTGCTCGAAGACTTCATGGACAAAGTGGATACCAGCGTGATCGGCACCGCCTTCAACACCGGAGACAATCAAGTGGACAACAGCCGCCTGACCGAAGTCAACCAGGCGATTTGCAAGCACCCGGTTGAAATCATTGGTGCCGAGCTGCGAGGTTACATGACTGCCATGAAGCCTATTGCAACGGCTCAAGCTTAAAACAAAAGTTAAGGAATACCTTTAACTTTCATGGCCCCATGCACAGCACGTGCATGGGGCTATTTAACCCTCAGTCCAAGTAGTGCTCTGTAATATCCTGGGCACCGTGGATCACTCGTATAATTTCTACAGGAGAACTCTCCCGGAAGAAAATCACATAATTGCCCACAGGTGATGACCGGACCACTGGGGAGAATTCCTTTCGTAACCGCCCCACCTCTGGGAAGAGTGAAAGATATTCGAATTGTTTGAGAAACGTCTCGTAGAGATTGAGTGCCGCTCCGGGATTGTCCGAGGCAATGTAATCGATTATTTCATCCAAGTCATTCTCTGCTTTTTGACGGACGATGTAATCAAATGCCATGGCGCTTTTTGAGATTTTGACGAATTCGTCCCATAGATTCTTTGCCCGCTACCGGTTTGGATGCAAGACCTTCATCCAGAGCCTGCTGGATGCTTTCAGTTTGCAGTTGGCGAATTTCCAGCAAACGAAGCCCTTCTCTGACGACTTCACTGGCAGAGCGGTAACGTCCGGATTTTACTTGGCTACCGACAAAGCCATCGAGTTTTGGAGTGAGGGAAACGTTCATAATCTGTTTTTACTGTGTGGCCCCAGCATATCGCTTAAAATTATTTATGTCAAAGATTGTTATCGGGGAGAGTTGGTCATTCCTCCTTGGACAAAAGCAGGACTGCTCGAAGTGGCAGAAATTACGGAATCAAACTACCAGCTTTACTCCCCTGCCATGGCAGAGCAAGCAAAACGAATCCTCCAGTTGCAAGAGAAGCGATTCACGTTGGAAGAAATCCGCGACAAGCTGTCCTCTTAACAAAGTAGAAGAAGTTATCACACTCGATAAATCCCCAGCGCCTGCTGAATCGACGCCCAACGCCCACCCCATTTACCCTCGTAAGGCTGCTCCGGCATCATCGTCGTCCATCCGCGCTCTTTGCCAATCGCTGCATAAGTTTCACTCGGATGAATCATAATCCCCTTCTCACAAATACTAAGCAGAGGCACATCCGCCCTACTATCAGAATACCCGTAACTGTCCGGCAACTGGTCTCCACGCTCAGGATCAAAGCCCTCAGGCAGCATCCCTTGCTCGATCATCGGCGGGATTTTTGCCCCATGTTTGTTATTCGGACCATCAATGTGTGGGATTAAAGGCATGGGATCTTCGATCCGCAAACGAGTGGCCACACAGTGATCAAAGCCAAGCACTCGAGCAATTTCTTTGGCATAAACATCTGGGCTCGCGCTATTTAAAATGGTCACTCGTCCTGCCTGCTGATGCTTTTTTAACTCAGCCAACACTTCGGGATATACCACTTGCGGCACTTCTTGCTCGGCAAATTCCCGAGCTAACTGCCTCAAGCGCTGCTCGGGCAATCGCCATAGATAAGATGAGAACACCCGTTTCATCTTGCGTAAACTACAAATCCTCAACAAGGCAAAAGGCAAAAACAGCGCAAAAATAAATACATACAGGCGCCGCCGAATTGCTTGACGCTGCAACACAAAATTGCAGAACAGCACCTGGGTATCAAAAGGCAACAAGGTGTGGTCTAGATCAAACAAAGCGTATCCGTTCTTTTTCATCGTTCTAGTTTACTAATCTATGTCATTCATTACAAAAACCGGCTAGATATCGTCAAAAATTCGCTATCCACTCAGATCGATGCCCATAGATATTCAGATCAATCTACCTGTTGAAACGCGATTACCTGTTATGTAACACAGGCGCGAGGTTTCGATGAACTCCACCGCTTGTTAGCGCTTGCTATTCTTCCTGTTGCCCGACACGAACTTGGTCCGCTCTGGGCAAAACAATTTTTCCTGTTCGGGTAAGATCAAGAATTTCGTAGTCCTCCATCAAGGCTATGAACTTGTTGATTTTGCTCTCGTTGCCCGTCACCTCAACGGTGATTTTGTCAGGGCTGACGTCAACAATCTTGGCGCGAAAAATATCGCACATCTCAATGATCGCCGGGCGAGTCACCTTGTCCGCTCTAAGGCGCAGGAGCACCAATTCGCGGAACACGTGATCCCCCTCTCGAAAATCCACTACCTCGATCGAATCGACCAGTTTATCGAGTTGCTTGATGATCTGGTCGAGTTTGTTCTCACGCTCACGCACTGTGATCGTCATCCGGGAAAGCTTGGGATCATGGCTTGGCGCAACATTCAGCGAGTGGATGTTGTAACCTCGGCCACTGAACATGCCTGCAACACGTGCCAGCACCCCGAACTTGTTTTCAACAAGAACTGAGATCGTATGGCGTTGTATAGTGTTCTGATCAGACATTTTTCTATTCGTAAATCGTTACTGCAAAGCGAGCGCTACCGTGATAGCAAACCCCCATTTGGTCAAATTCTAAAATAGCCGCCTTTCAAGGACTTGCCTCATATAAATCGACTTGACGCTTCCCCTATCATTTGTTCATATGAACAAATGATAGGGCGCAACACCATAAAGACTGCGCAAAAACAAGTGCTGACACGCCTCTCTCCACCAGACGATAAAATCGAGCTTTTCCGCTCCCTCTTCAAAGGTCGTAGCGATGTCTATCCTCTACGCTTCGAGAGCCAACGCACAGGACGCTCCGGCTATCAGCCCGCCTGCGCCAACGAATGGGTGCGCCTGCTTTGCGACAAACCTCGGATCAAATGTTTTGATTGCACCAACCGCAGCTTCCTTCCCGTCACCGATGAAGTGATCCACTCGCATCTGTCCGGTCATGACTCGCGAGGCAATGATTTTGTCATCGGACTTTATCCCATGCTGCTCGACGACTGCTGTTATTTTCTCGCCGTCGATTTTGACCGTGACTGTTGGCAGGAAGACTCGCTCGCTTTTGTCGCCACCTGCGAACAATTCAAAATCCCCTGCGCACTCGAGCGCTCACGCTCCGGAAATGGAGCCCACGTTTGGTTTTTCTTTTCCGAAGCCTTACCCGCCATCAAAGCTCGTCAACTCGGTTCCTACCTTCTGACCCGCACCATGGAGCAACATCCCGGCATTGGCCTGCGTTCGTATGACCGCCTGTTCCCCAATCAAGACACTTTGCCCAAAGGTGGCTTTGGCAATCTGATCGCCCTACCGCTACAAGGCAAAGCGCGCGAGCAAGGCAACAGCGTTTTCATCGATCAAAATCTCAAGCCCCATGAAGATCAGTGGAGCTTTCTCAGCTCGGTAAAAAAAATCTCATTACCCGAAGTAAACCAGCTCACCGAAGAAGCGAACCAACGCGGACGCATCATCGGCGTCAGCTTTGTCTCAAGTGACGAAGATAACGATCAACCGTGGACCGCCTTGCCCTCAAGAAAACACAAAGAACCCGCCATCAATGAACCCCTACCCGCTCAGCTCAACATCATACTCGCCGACCAGCTTTACATACCTAAAAAAGATCTGCCTCCACCCTTGCTCAATCGCCTCATCCGCCTAGCCGCCTTCCAGAACCCCGAGTTCTATCGCGCCCA
>JAADHD010000360.1 GCA_013152075.1 Verrucomicrobiota bacterium
CGGCCCTTTTCACCTTGGGCTTTCCGTCGTATCCTAGTGAGGAGTATTACTTCTCAGGCCGGTCCCAGATGAAATGTTTGAGCCGGATACGGTCGGCGAGCCTGGCGGCTTCGATGGCTCGAGAGCTTCCCGAGTTGGCGAGGCTATCCGCAATGAGTATGGCATCATGCCATTCTTTCTTATTTTCAAGCAAACGAATGGCTCCCAGTCCAGCTCGGAAAAACCATTCCATCTGAGCTACCGTCGCTTCAGAGTTGGTGCCTTCTGCCAGTCGATCCGATTTTACCACATCTGTGTAAGTATTGAGTGCTTCATCTATTCGGCCAAGGCGTTCAAGGCATTTGGCCTTGCGGACAGCTGCTTGATTTCGCCAGGCTTGGGAAGCCTTGGGCTCGCTAAGGATGCTATCAAATGATTTAAGCGCACTTACCAATAGATTAGTTTTGTCAGCATGAGAGGAGGCGGCGTTGAACATGGCTTGTCCTTGATCAGCCAGAACGGCAAGCTTCAGTTCGAGCGGTGGGGCGATATCAGAATTGAGGATGCTGTCAAAAGCAGTGATGGCATCATCGAATTCGTCTAGCTTCAATTTGTAAAGGCCCTGCTCGTGACGGGCATAGAGGGAGAGCGGATTCGCGATGTTCTTAGCCAGTCTGGCCCAGAGTTCAATCGCCCGATCACGGTCTTCGGCCTGCATTGAGAGGCTGGCGGCTTTACCTGCGGAAAAAAGAGCGGCTCCATACAGGGATGATTGGGGGTGGTTTGCCGCTAACTGCTCCAAGGCGACGACGGCCTGGGAAAAATCTTTTTCCCGATAGTATGCGCCACCAAGTTTCAATCTGATTTCCGGAGCACGACGGGATTGCGGCCAGTGATCGAGGTAAATTTGAGCTTGTTCGATGGCGGCGAGATGGTTGCCGTCAATTTTTTCGACCCACACGGCGATGTAGTCCAGAGCTTCTTTTTGCTGGAGGGAAAGCTGTTTTTCTGAAGCCAGTTGCAACTGTTCTCTGGCAGAAACCGGCTTGGAGGGGATTTCGTTGAGATACAATTCAGCCAGAGCAAAGTGGGCATCGGCAACCCGCAAATGCTGGGGGTGCTTTTCCAAAAACAGGGAGAGAGTGTCAAAAGCTTGAGTGGCAGAATTCGAGGCTTGGTAGAGGGCTTGCTCGAGAAGTAGTTCTGCCTGGAGATCGGTATTTTCACTTTGGCCCAGCAGCCTCTGGTACTGGGTGAAAGTTTTTTCATCTCCCGCATACAGAGCGGTAAGAGCTACGTTGAAGCTACCGGTTGCGGATGCGTTGGGTGTTTCAGAGGCAGTGCTTGATTCAAGAAAGCTTTTCTCAGCTTTCACAAAATCCCCTTGCTTGAAGTCTGCAAGCGCTTCCAGATGCAAGCGCTTGGAACGGTTTTCGGGAGACAGCGCTGCTTGTTTAAGTTTGGATAAAAGGGAGCGTGCTTGGACGGCCTCGTCCTGGATAATAAGAAGCCCGGCTAGCGCCAGGGCAGCGGGCGTATGAAGCGAGTGGTCAGGGTGGGCTTTTAAAAAGGCTTCAAGATCTTGTTGAGCTTTTAGTGCTTGCCCGGAACCTATTGAGGTTAGAGCCAGATAATATTGGGAATATATCTGGCGGTCGAGGTGAGTGTTTTTTTCTTCACTCCATTGAGTGAGGTTCCGGGCGGTTTCAGCTTGAGTGAATGCGCCGGATTTTGCTAATTTTTCAAAAGCCAATGGAAGAAGGCTATCGTCCGGGTGGTGTTTGATTAGATGCAACCAGTGGTTGATTGCCTCTTCGTTCTGACCGTCGGAGAGGAGTGCGTCGCCGAGAAGAAGCGCTGCTTTTTGGTGAAGTTCTCTGGCGTATGGTTCTTCGTTTTTTCTCAGCTTTTCGAGATAGGAAATAGCCTTTGTATAATCGGATTGCAGTAGCGCGATTTGTGCGAGTAGAAAACTGTGTAAATTGAGGGCCGCCTGACCTTTGATAGGGTGAAGGTTCAACAATGCCTGAGCTTCCAGGGCCTTATCGTGTTGGAGGTAGATCTCGGCGCCGGTAAGTTGAGCCCAGGAAACGGTTTCCGGATCAGAAGAGGTTAAGAGCGGTTGAAGATTGACGAGGGTAGTTTCGAGATCTTCGTGCTTCGTCTGGATACGGGCCAGGGTGAGGGTGATCCAGTTTTGATAGGAAGATTCAGGATCGGAGGAGAGTTGCTTGAGGATTGATTCGGCTTGGTCGAGTTGCTTGCTTTCCACCAGGGCCATGGCTTTCCAGAATTGAGCGTCCTTTAATTGCTGGAGGGCGGGATATCGATCGAATAGCTCCAGCGCTTGTTGATGGTTGCCGCAACGAATTTGCGATTCCAGTAATAGGAGCGTGATTTTTTCCTTGTCTGCTCCGGTTAAAGAGGGGTTGTCGTCGTTGAGCAAAAATTCTAGTTTCTGCGCGGCGAGAGAGGGGGAGCCTTCAGTCAGTACCTGAATGGCTTGCTGATAGTCTTTCGAAGAAGCAAGCTCAGCGCGGCTTAAGTTGGGAGGGAGTGAGAGCAGGGCAAGAGTCAGGCACAAAAAGTTACATTCCCGCAAGCGGGCCGTCCGGTAGATGAATTGACTGACAGGTCGTATCAAATTTTATCGTGGGATTTGATATAGTTAAGAACCTTGCTGTCATCGTCTCCAGCGGACCAGACGACGCGCAAAAAATCTGCAGGAGCAATGTCATTTCTTCTGAGGAAGTCTCGATCTCCGCCACAGCAAAACATGCTCTCAGGATGTAACTCGCCACGAAGCTTGGCGCGAGCCTTGGCTAGGATGCGAGGCAGCCATACATGACCTTCAAGATCGGAATCTTTGGCAGGGAGGTCTGCCGGCATGACCCTGAGTTCACTGTGTTTTCCTTCTTGAACCACATCGAGGTAGTCGCGTCTGGCGGCGGCGATCATCAAGGCTGTGCTGGGTGAGGGGTCGGCGTGTACCGCAAAGTCTTCGACGTAATCAAAAAATTCCTGCGCTTGGCAGCCGATTTTTTTGAGGAATTCAAGGTCACTTTCGTCATACCAGGTGTTGTAGTCCGTGTCGCCACCTCGATAGCTCGCCAGGCAACGTTCATAGAGATTGGTGAAGGTGAAGTCCCAAGAGTATTTTTTCATAATGGTGTGATTTGAAATGGAGTTTATCGGCTGAGCTCGAGCATTTTTTGAAGAGGGGCTTCGGCTCGGTTGCGTATATTTTCGGGCAGGATGAGTTCCGGACTGAGATTGAGAAGGCAATCATGCAGTTTCTGCAGGGTATTCATTTTCATGAATTTGCAATCGGCGCAGTTGCATCGATCGGTCGGACCGGCGATCAGATTTTTGTCGGGTGCTTCTTTCTGCAAGCGGTGCAACATGCCGCTCTCAGTTATAACAATGATGTTTCTAGCAGGAGAGTTTTGGCAGAAGGTGATCATTTTTTCCGTGGAGCACACTTCGTCAGCCAAAAGACGGACGGCGGTGGTGCACTCCGGATGAGCGACTACGGCTGCGTCCGGGTATTCATCTTTGATTTTTTGAATGCTGTCACGGGTAAATTCTACATGCACATAACAGGCTCCCTGCCAGAGGTCCATCTTACGGCCGGTTTGCTGGATCACCCACTCGCCGAGATTTTGATCCGGCACAAAAAGTATCGGGCGGTCTTCAGGCGCGGCTTCGACGATTTTGACTGCGTTGCCGCTGGTGCAGATACAGTCGCACAGTGCTTTTACTCCAGCGCTGCAATTGATGTAGGCAATGACGTAATAGTTCTTGTCTTTGTTCGTTTCCAAAAAGGCTTCGAGTTCTGGCGCGGGACAGGATTCTTCAAGCGAGCAACCGGCATCTTTGTCGGGCAGGATCACTGTTTTTTTCGGATTCACGATTTTTGCAGTTTCCGCCATGAAATGAACTCCGCAAAAAGCGATGACGTCCGCATCGGTTTCGCTGGCTCGATAGGCGAGGCCCAGAGAATCTCCTACGTAATCCGCGATATCCTGAATCTCGCCAATCTGATAGTTGTGCGCCAGAATGACGGCGTTGCGTTCTTTTTTTAGAGCGAGTATCTGCTCGCGAAGATCGGTGCCTGTGGCAATGGCTGACATGGTTTTGTGTCCGGAATAAGTTAAAACGGAAACGATAGTGTTACAGGGAAGCGAAACGCACTGAACGCCAATTGTCAACGGGGATAGGGGAAGAAAATTGGGATTAAAAGTGATAAGCTCCTGTTGGGGTTCTTGGCTTGAGATATTAGCTTTGACAAATTCCTGTAATCACTGTTCTCTGAAATTCGATGCGTATTATTTCCCTGATATTTATTGCATTTATTACGGCCGCGCTTGCTTCGTCCTGCGTGAATAGAATTCGCGATTCCAAGGGAGACGTGATCAATGAATGCCCAGTTCACCATATCTCATTTGAGAGCATTGCAGTAGAAACCGTATATGGTATGCCGAGAAGAGATTCCTCCGCTTCGTATGAGGTATCCAAGGCGGAATTCCCCTATGCTCGGACTCGATCCCTGCGAGGCTGTATGGTTGGACCTTTTTCTCGATTTAATAAGTATGACAGGGTTCGCGCCTGTTTGGACTGTAATAGAGCGAAGGAGGAGTATTCGGAATAAGTCTGGAGTGATGCCGTCTCAATTTATAGCTCTACATTTGGCAGGACGCCAGCGTATCAATAAGATGATCGATCTGTTCACAGCTATGGGTAGCGGAGAGCGTGATTCTTAAACGGGCCTGATCTCTGGGGACGGTTGGATAGCGGATGGCGGGAATGAGTAAACCCTCGGAATAAAGTCGAGCTGAGAGGTTCAGGGCATCCTGGGAAGATCCGATGATTAGCGGAAGTATGGGACTTTGCGAAGTTTGAATCTGGTCGATGGAACCGCTGACTTGCTCGATATGATGGCGGAGTTTTTTTCGCAACTGCTCGCCTTCATCACTGACTAACAGTTTGATCGCGACAAGAGACGCAGCGGCAGTGGCGGCAGGGGGGGCGGTTGAATAAATAAAGCTGCGTGCCCGGTT
>JAADHD010000222.1 GCA_013152075.1 Verrucomicrobiota bacterium
ATGTCAGCGGCGTGCATCGCGTGCGCTATACCGGTGCGCCTAGTTATGTGCCGTTGGATGTAAGGTCGTGTGACAAAGGCGTGTTGTTGCGTTTTGGAGTTGAGTTGGAAGAGGACATTGCTACGAGCCTTTTTTCTTACACCGTGGATCGCTGGAATTACCATCGCACAAAAGATTATGGGTCGGGCAATTACAAATTGGACGACGAACCTGGGCAGGAAGCTTTGCCGGTGGCCAATGTTTATTTATCCAAGGATCGCAAAGCGGTGTTTCTGGCAATTCCGGATATGAAAATAGTGCAGTCGATGGGGGTGACTTATCGCATGGCAGTGAAGACTGATTTGCCGGTGATCAGGAGCACTTACCTCACGGTTCACGGTTTGAAAAAAATGGATCTCAAAAAAGAAGGTTTTGGTGATTTGAAACTTGATATGACTTTAAAAAAGGGAGCTGGCATGACAATGAAAACTCCGGATCCTTCGATTGAAGAGGGCAAGAAAATTTACCAGATGTTTGGTTGTATGGCTTGTCACACCGTCGATGGATCAGCAGCGAAGACCGTCGCCGAAGGGCTGGTGGTTGGACCGACATGGAAAGGCTTGTGGGGGATTCGACGGGAGTTTGCCGATGGTTCGGTTTTGAAGAAGGTGGATGGTGCGTATATCAAGGAGTCGATTCTCGATCCTGGGCGTCTGGTGGTGGCGGGTTTTGACGAAAAAGGGGAGGGTATGCCTCCATATCTCGGGGTGTTGAAGGAGTATCAGATTGAATCGATCATTCTCTATATCAAGTCCTTGCAGGCTAAGAAGGGGAAAAAGTGAGTGTTTAGCACTTAGTCATGAACACAACTACACCACCTAGCTCTTCGGCAGCGCAATCAGAGGAGACTCGACCTCATCCAGCTCTCACTGAACACTATGATGACTTAGAAAATAAACAGTCATTTTTACGCAAAGCCTTTGATGATGCGGCACCGTATTATGAAGGCATCGCTAAATGGGGGTGGTTTGGTTCTGGGCATTCTTATCGTAAAGATGCCTTGCAGCGCGCGGGCTTGAAACCTGGAATGAGAGTCATTGACGTGGCATCGGGTACTGGTCCGACAGCGCGAGCGGTGATTGATATTGTGGGAAGTGATGATTTGGTCACTTGTATTGAACCCAGTGCGGGCATGTTGGCAGAGTCTAAGAAACTAATCGCATCGGTTCATCATCAGGCGATGGCAGATGATATGCCGGTGGATGACAATGCCTTTGATTTTCTGACCATGGGTTTTGCCTTGCGTCATGTGGAAGATTTGGGTAGCGCGTTCGAAGAGTTTTATCGTGTATTAAAGCCAGGGGGAAGCGTAGTCATTTTAGACATTACCTTGCCCAAAAATCGTGTGGGTTGCTGGCTGATGAAGATATATTTTAAGCATATTTTACCCACTTTGACGCGAGTGTTTACCCGTAACGAAGCGGCGAGTTATTTGATGTCGTATTATTGGGATACCATGGATCAGATGGTGCCACGCGAGACGGTGTTGGAAACTTTACGCAAAGCAGGTTTTACCGAAGTTGATGAAATCGAGGTATTGGCTGTTTTCACTGAATACAGGGGTGTCAAATAAGAAGGTATTGCCCGGAGGGGCAGTCCTGAATGACACAGCATTAAGCGACAGCGCGATTTTTTCCTGACCTCCATCTGGCTGCGTTTTTTTACCGCGGATTTCGCGGATGCACGCGGATAATAAGAAAAAAGGAAATGAGATTGAAGTTGGAACTAGATTCCACAAGGGGCTTGTAAGCTTTTGTAGTTTCTTATGCGAATGTTGAAAATCAATTCTTATCCGCGTCAATCCGCGAAATCCGGGGTTAATTTTTTCCGGCGGAGGGGGCAGTCCTTGAAATCAAAGGTTTCATTAATTCTCTTGCTCATTGTCCTATGCTTTCTTGTAACACCCTTTCTGGTTGTATCATTTCAGCCTGAGAAAACGAAGTAGGCTTTTTGACGCGGCATTTTTTTTGTGGGAAGCTGTGGGAATGAAATTTCTGATTCAATGTACTTTCGCGCTATGCTTATGGTCAAGTTGGCTGTGTCCGAATAGCGAGGCGCAATCTCAATCCCAATCGCAAAAATACATTCTGGAGAAACGGGATCAGGATTACGATTATCTGTTTGATCTCTATCAGCATTTGCACCGCAATCCTGAGTTGTCGTTTCACGAAGAGAAAACTTCCCGACGCATTGCCGCCGAGCTTAAAAAGGCGGGTTTCACGGTCACGGAAAAAGTGGGTGGTTTTGGTTTGGTTGGAGTTCTTAAAAATGGCAAGGGGCCGACCATTTTATTACGCACAGATCTTGATGCATTGCCAGTTCGGGAGGAAACCGGAAAGCCTTACGCCAGTAAACTTGAAACCAAGGATGATGCTGGCAAAACGGTGGCGCTGATGCACGCCTGCGGACACGACATTCATATGGCCGCTTTTGTGGGAGCTGCGCGTCTGTTGAGTGAGATCAAGGATCAGTGGCAGGGCACCTTGTTGATGATTGCCCAACCTGCTGAGGAGCGAGGGGCGGGTGCTCGGGCGATGTTGAAAGATGGTTTGTTCGAGCGTTTCCCCAAACCGGATTATTGTATTGCCCAGCATGTGGCGGCTACGCTGGAGGCAGGTAAAGTAGCCTGTGTTTCAGGTTATGCGCTGGCTAATGTTGATTCGGTGGATATCACTGTGCGTGGACGTGGCGGGCATGGTGCGGCACCGCATACAACCAAGGACCCTGTTGTTTTAGCTTCTCAGATCGTCATCGCGTTGCAGACGATCGTAAGCCGGGAAACCAAACCAACAGACTCGGCAGTTGTGACGGTGGGATCAATTCACGGGGGAGCCAAACACAATATCATTCCCAACGAAGTGAAGTTGCAACTGACTTTGCGTTCTTACACAGACGAAGTGCGAGAGCATACGATTGCCGCGATCAAAAGAATCACTAAAGGACTGGCAGAAGCAGCGGGCTTGCCGGAAAACCTGTTGCCGGTCGTGGCGGTCAAAAACGAATACACCCCGGCGACTTACAATGACCCCGACTTGGTAACGCGGCTAAGAAAGAATCTTGAGCTGATGATAGGCAAGGAAAACGTGGTCACCGCCGATCCGGTGATGGCAGGTGAGGATTTCAGTGAATACGGCCGCACTGAAGATGAAATTCCAATCTGTATTTTTTGGTTGGGAGGCGTCGAAACTGAAGCGATGAAGGACAGTTTGAGCAGCGGTCAAGCCCTGCCATCATTGCATTCGTCCTTGTTTGCCCCCGATCCGGAACCAACCATCAAAACTGGAGTGGCTAATTTGGTCTCGGCGGTATTGAGTTTGGCGGGCAAGGCTGAGTAGTTCTCATTCAGGTTTTTCAAATGCCATGAAGTGCTGAATGGGAAGGGGTTTCAGGGTCTCTTTGTGTTTGAGTCCGAGGCTTCCATTTCTAGGATTGATCATTCTCCATATTAAGTCTTTGCAGGCTAAAAAGGGTAAGAAAAGAGTAGAGAGTTGCTGGGGGAGAGGGGCCGCGGATTGCGCGGATAAGCGCGGATAGGAAAGAATAGAATTGATCCTTTGCCACGAGGAAGTATTTTTTCTGGGAGGGGCAAGCTGCTGCTTGTCCGTAATTGTCTTTAATTAGGGTTTACTGAAAAATATTTTCAGGTTTTTGGTTTGGCGGGCGGCGGCGACGATGTCGGCTTTGCCATCACCATTGAGATCGGCGGCTTTGATGTCTTCGACGGCCAGTTGCTCGCCTGAGACTTTTGTTTCCCGCCATTGCTTTCCGTCTTTGTCCATCGGGGTGAAAAATTTGATTCCCGGTGTTCCCTTGGGATGCATGGCGCGCCAACCGACTACGATCTGGTCCGAACCGATGCCTAGGTAGTCGGCGACGGCGATGGCGTGGCCATCGATTAAAGCATCATCGAGAACCGATAATTTGCTCCACAGGCCGTCGCCGCTATCGGGTTGAACATAAACAGAAGAACTGACGCCGTGCATGGGTTCTATGGTAACGATGAAACGTTTGCCATTTGGCAGGCGACCGTCACGAATTTCGCCTGCGAAGTCTTTAGTCAGCTGCCGGGAGATCCATTTGCCATTTTTGCGATCAAAGTGCCAGACGCCTTCTTTGCTGGCGGTGATTAACTCTTCTTCAGGGTCGTCATCCCAGTTCACCGGATGGAAGTTGTGAGAGAGGTGGGTGAAGTCGCCGATGACTTTGGTTTTCCATTCGCTTTTGACATCTGTAGGTTTGATATACTCGAGCATTCTTAAGCCCGGGCCGACACCTTCCACGCTGCCGCGTCCGCGTAGTGGTTTGACTGCTAGAGTGAACTTTTCCTTTGCTCCCTTGAGCCAATGCATGCGATGGGTGTTGGGTTCGTTGTAAAGTTTCACCGGTGTCCACAACTGGGTGCGGTCTGCAGGTGGGATGAGATAAAAAACCGCGCCGTCCTTTTGGGTTTCGCGGAAATTCCACTGACCGCCGGTGGCGATTTCGCATTTTCCGTCACCGTCGATATCCCTGGCGGTGACGCAGACATTGTCGCGTTCGGTCAGGTCTTTGGCGATGATGTGTTTTTTCCAAGTGGGGTTCTGATACCATTGGATAGTTTTTTTGTCAGCCAGAACAATGTCGATTTTGCCGTCACCGTCGACATCGGTCAGTTGCAGGCCGTAACCGATTTCGATCTGGTCGATTTCGACTTCGTTCCACTTGAATTCAGGTGGTTCGGCTGAATGCAGGGTGGCGCAGAGGGTGAGAACGAGCGAGAGGGTGGGGAGCAGGATTTTTTTCATTGGGTAAAAAGGTTGAAGAAGTGATGGGAATAGAACAGTGTTTGGGACTTTGCTCAAAATATGTTTACAAGAAATAGTGCGTGTCACTTATAAGGTGGCCACATCAAATTATCATGCCTCGTTTTCCTTTGTCATCCGATTCTACCATCAACCGTGTTTCGGCAGTGTTGTTGCTGGTGGCGACGTCGTTCCTGTTGTTTCTCTGGCGGTTGCCTG
>JAADHD010000175.1 GCA_013152075.1 Verrucomicrobiota bacterium
TTTTTTATCGATGATGACTCGGTCAAATCGTTCGTCTCCGGATTCCAGTCGTTCGGCAATATCAAGATAGGTTTCGCAAGTGAAGCCGAACAAATTGAGGCAACGCCGGACTTCCGATTCAGCCGTTTCAATACGTTTCGATATGGCAACTTCCTGTTCACGGGTGAGAAGGGGAACCTGGCCCATTTGGCGCAAATACATGCGAACAGGGTCGTCAAGGATGTCGAGTTTGGCTTCCGCTTTAGGGGGGGCGGAGTCATCAACGTCACCGTCCTTATCTTTCTGCTGATCCTTAAAGCGGTCCACTGCAGAGGCATCGATGATACTGAACTCCATGCTGCGCAGACGTTGGATCAATTTGTCCAAGGTATCGGCGTCGATAATATTGGCGGGCAAAGCTTCGTTAATATCATCAAAAGTGAGATACTCCTGCTCTTTGGCCAGTTTAATAAGGTCGCGCAATTTCTGCTGAATTTCCGGCGAATCAATGTCCGGCGGTAATTGCTTGCCCTTGGATTTGGCCCCGGAGCCAGATTTTTGCACTTTTTTCTTACGAGGAGATGTTTTCTTTTTCACCGTTGAGCTGGATTTTTTGCTGGTGGAATCACCAGTCTTGCTTTGATTTTTTTTCTTCGCCGTTTTTCTTGAAGCGGCGGATTTTTTCCGTGGGCTCGTTTTTTTCTTCGCCGTTCCAGAGGAAGCGGTGTTCTTTTTTGCTCCGGATCTGGCGGCCATAAAAAAACTGAAGGGTTGTAAAAAAGGAACTTAACGCTAAATGGTGAAAATCAGTCAGTAAAATGGAAGTTGGCGGGCTTTGTAAGCTTACCCTAGTCCCACTCAATGAGACAAGCTAATATCCTGTAACTGCTGAGTCAGGTCAAGCAGTTCTTTAGTGAGCTCATGAGCTTCATTTTGAGAGAGTTTGGAGTTTTTGAGCAAGGATAAAATTTCCTTTTTGCGAGATTCCAAACTCTGGCGGTGAAGCGTTTCCAGGCACTCCGAGGCTCGCTGAATGGAGGCTCCCGGGCTTTCTGCGGAGTGATCGGGAATAGTTTCGCTCAACAGCCTGGATACGCAGGCTTGCTCAGGGGGAGTGAGGCTATTGGTGAAAATAGCGACCTCTGCGTTTGAACTCGGATCGAAGCTTGCCTGCCAGATTTTTGAAAGTAGCTGGCTACCACCGAGATTTTTGAGAAAAGGAGGTTCGGGATCGTTGGTGATTTGACTTCGGGCTTCCGGAACGATCAGCAACACCTGACAGAGAAAGCGTATCGCCCGATTGTTGATTTCCAGAGGGATTACTTTTTCAGCTACTGGATTATTGGGATCATGATGAACGCGCCGGTTGCTGTAACGTTCGGATCGTTTGAAATCCCGGTAGGCCTCTCCGACAAAATGCCGGATATCATCTGTGGGAACGCTAAGACGGGTGGCCACTCGATTGATTAGCGAATCCTGGATCATTTTATCGGTAACCCGGGCGATGTTTTCCGAAACTTCCTTGGCGAACTCGATGCGGTCGCGCAGTTCATCGAGGTTGCGCTCCTGCGATGCCCGGTCGATTTGGTAGTCGAGAAACTCCGGTGCCTCTGCGATTCGTTTGGCAAAGGCCTCGGCGCCTTCCTTTTTGATTAGAGAGTCAGGATCCTCGCCAGCTGGCAGGCCCGCCAGTTTGACCACGAGTTTGGCAGCGACTAACTGACGGAACGCTTTTGCGGCCGCTTTGTATCCGGCAGCATCGGAATCGTAACACAAGACGACTTCGTCAGTGTGGCGTTTTAATATCCGGGCATGGTCTTCGGTAAAGGCGGTGCCCAGAGCGGCGACGATGTTTTCGATGCCGTTTTCCGCGCAGGCGATGAGGTCAAGTTGCCCTTCACAGAGAATCGCGCGACCTGCTTTCAGGATTGGTCGTTTGCTGCGATCGAGGCCGTAGAAGGTTTTGCTCTTGTGGAAAAGAATGGTTTCCGGTGAGTTGATGTATTTTCCTCCTTTGGCGTCCGCGCTGAGCACTCGACCGCTGTATGCGATGATGTTGCCGTAATCGTTGCGTATGGGAAACATCAATCGATCACGGAAGCGGGCGTACACCCCGCGTGAAGGGTCGTCGGGATCTTGCGGCGCGGCCAGGCCGCTTGCCAGCAGCTCTCTGGCAGAAAATTTTGCTTCTTTGGCCCAGGTGATGAGTGCAGCGCCGCTTTTTGGAGCGTAGCCGAGTTGCCAGTTTTTAGCGGTCTCCGAAGTGATGCCGCGTTGCTTGAGGTAGTCTCGGGCGTGTTGAGCATCGGGGCTGCGCAAGAGCAGTTGATGAAACCAGTCGGCAGATTCCTTGTGAAGTCTTTCCAAGGTACGCCGCAATTGCTGTTTTCGGTCCGCGTCGGGATCGAAGGCTTCGTTTTCCAGATGAATACCGACCCTCTCAGCCAGACGCGTTGCGGCATCGGGAAAGGGCAGGTTTTCGTAGAGCATGACAAAGCGGATGACGTCACCGCCTTCGCCGCAACCGAAACAGTGAAAAATCTGTCGCGATGGGGTGACATTAAAAGAGGGCGTTTTTTCGTTGTGGAAGGGGCAGAGGGCCAGAAAGTTCGTTCCAGCGCGTTTCAGGGGAAAATATCCGCTGATTACATCGACGATATCGGTCTCGGCGATGATGCGTTGAATCGTTTCCTTTGAAATGATGGCCATAGAAGTTTTTTACTAATACTGCTGGAATAGAAAGGTTCCATTTGTTTTGATCTCTTTGTTCTGTCATCTAAGATTTAAGAATGCGAGTGCTCAATACAAACAAGAGTTTTATTAGGGGAGCGATTTACCTGTCCATGATAGGGGTCGGTCTGCTGGGTCTGGGTTTAAAACCACAATCTGCCGACGATAAGGTGGACTCTGGTTTGAAGGGGCGAGTGGTGATCGTTCGAATTGAAGACAAAGATATTAATGATAATCGACGCTTTAGAAACCTGCGGCAGTTGATTGCGGATATCGGCAAGGCTCCGGCTAAGGCTGTGGTATTCGATCTGAATACGGGAGGTGGGTATACTGAAGAAGCCGCTCGCTACCTGATGGAGGAATTGCCTAAAGTAAAAGTGCCTTCTGTAGCTTTTGTGAATCCATCGGCTTTGGGAGCAGGGGCTATTATTGCCATGGGCAGTGATGAGGTTTATTTGTCGTCGGTTGCGGTGATTGGTGGGGCTGAACCTTCCGGAATATCCGCATCCGCAGTGAGTTCAGGGAATGCTGGAGAAAAAGCAGAGGGGGGCGGGGCAAGGTCATCTTCTAGTCGGGTGAATGCACAGCAGTTGTCGGTGCTGAAAGCCCAGGCGCGCAGCCTGGCAAAGCAAAAAGGGCATCGGCCTGAAGTCGCACAAGCTTTTATTGATAGCGGTCTTGAAGTGATAATTGGCGATGATTTGATCAGTGCAAAAGGTGAGCTTCTCACCCTGACGGCAGACGAGGCGGTTCGGAAATTGAGTGATGGCAAAACTTTGTTCGGTAAGGGGGTGGTGGCATCGATTGAAGAATTGTTGAGTTTGGAAGATCTTGGTAGTGAAGCAAAATCCCTTGTTTATACTCCGGAAAGTTACGGCGAACATTTGACTCAGCTGAGACGCAACAAACCGAGTAAAGCCAAGTCCAAGCTGACTGGGGAGAAAGGGAAAGCCGACAAGGATGCGGCTGGTGGAGTGAACTTTTTTGGAAAAAAAATGGATGGAGATTATTCCGGAAAGATTCTCGTAGTGCCGGTGGGTATGGATGATTTGATGATCACGGCACGTTTTGAGTTCATGAAACGCGTGTTGAAAAAAGCCCGTATTGACGGAGCCGAGGCCCTTATTTTTGATATGAATACTCCTGGCGGACGAGTTTGGGAGACGGGGGAATTGATGATGCGCGAGCTTCAGGAGGCGGATTTTCCAACTTATACTTTTGTGAATACTTACGCTGAGTCCGGCGGCTGTCTGGTGGCCATTGCGACAGATCATATTTACATGAAACCAGCGGCGTTAATTGGTTCAGCTTTGGTGGTAACTTCGGCGGGTGATTTGGAGGGAAATATGAAACAAAAGGTGAATGAGATGCTTCGCGATTTGGTGCGAGGTGTTGCCAAGCTGAAAGGTCATGACCCAGATGTGGCAGAGGCTTTTGTCACAACCGAGACGAAAGTGGTCAAGGATGGTATCGTGATTTCTGAGATGGGCAAAGTATTGCACCTGAGCACGGATGAAGCCACGATGATGGTGGACGGAAAACCGCTTTTGGCCAAGGGGGTCGTGAACAGTATAGAAGAGATCATCGAGCGGGAAGGTTTGAAGGGGGAGGTCTTGAATGTGAAGCCGCTTGGTTTGGAGCGTTTTGCTCACTTGATTCAGCGCTTTTCCTTTTTACTGATCATTCTGGGATTGGCTGGGGCTTACATGGAATTGAATGCTCCGGGTTTTGGCGTTCCCGGTGTCACATCTTTGCTCGCTTTTGGGTTGTTCTTTTTTGGCAACAATCTGGCAGGCAATCTGGCGGGCTATGAGCTGGCAGTATTATTAGTATTGGGGCTGGTTTTGATAGGGGTTGAAGTTTTTATATTGCCGGGCACGCTATTGCCCGGTTTGGCGGGGGGGATTCTGGTTTTCAGTTCGTTGGTGCTGGCAATGGTGGATCGTTTTGATTTCCAGTTTCACTGGCAGGATGCCCCTGAGGCACCTTCATTGGTGGATTTGTTCAGTGGGCCTATGATGACGCTCTTATCCGGTTTGATTGGAGCCATGATCTTAGGAGCTTTACTGATGCGCTATATTCCCACAACGCGTCGATTGGGCGGGATGATTCTGGTTGAATCACTACCTGCTGGCGGGGCTCTTAATGAAAATGAAGGAGACTTGAGAACCGCTTCGGGCCAATCCTCTTATATGGGTCGAAAAGGGGTGGTGAGTGCCGACCTCAGACCCGCTGGCAAGGGTGTGTTTGAGGGGCAATTATGGGACATTGTTGCGGATGGGGAATTTATAGAGGAGGGAACGCAAGTAAAAGTGATTAAACAT
>JAADHD010000174.1 GCA_013152075.1 Verrucomicrobiota bacterium
GCATTCCTCGTTTGTCCAAATCGCCCAGCAAAGCAGCCAGCGCCTGATCTAAAACTTCACACTTCTCGGGCGCGACAACAAACGTATTGTTGTGCATGTCCCATCCCCCCAGATCCACTTCCACGGATCGAACATCACGTTCTACCAGACGTCGGGCCAGCAAACACCCCTGACCAAATGGATTGTCTCCGTAGGTTTCCCGCACCTGCTCATCTTCTTTTTTGAGGTCAAAAACTTCCAGGTCGGCACTGGTCATAATGCGCACCGCGTCATCATACATCGAAGTGTAAGCCCTTACTTTTTTGAGATCGTATTCCTTATGGAATCCAGCGTCCAGACTTTCCGCCAGACCTCGTCGGTGATTGAAGACCTCTTCTGTCACACCACGACGCTTGCTGTTTTTCAATCCTGAATTCGGGTCATTGATAGACAAAGGTTCGAAAGAAGACTCGAAGAAACCGGAACCGCCGTTAATCCGGCTGGAACCACCGACAAAAACGCTACCCGGCAGATTCGGGTTAATGCGTCCGTGAAATTTCTGCAACCAGGCCCCCACTCCGGGATGGCGGATCGTGGCACGCATTTCGTAACTGGTGTGCATCAGGTAATTCGCCTGGGCATGCGCGCCCGCGGTCGATGACATCGAGCGAATGATCGCCATTTTGTCAGTGTGATTTGCCAGTTGCGGCAAATATTCACTGATCTCGATACCGTCCACTTTAGTCGGAATCGCCTTGGTCGGCCCCTGATTCTCATGCCCCACTTTTGGATCAAAAGTGTCCATGTGAGTCATGCCTCCGTTCATATACAGATAAATGACCGACTTCGCCGAATTCATACGATTCGGTAAGCCCAAATTTGGCCCTAAAGCAGCTTCAGCGTTACCCGGCATAAAGGCACGCGCAGCGCCAACTCCTAGAAGAGTTTTAGCGGCAGCCGCCATAAAACGCCTACGCGTAGGGTCATCAGAGTTCAGCAGTGGATCAGTCATTACAGTTATGGGTTGGGGGACAACAAGCCTCAGGCTTGCTTGGATATATTCTGAGTTCGGTTTAAAAAAGGTTAAAGCACAAAGATAAATTGCTGGGTATTCAACAAGGCCCATACGATATTGTCGTAGCCTTTTTCCCCATTTGCCTCGACTTCGACCAACAGTTTTTTCATTTCCGATTCGGTAGGCTTACGAGTCAGCATAGTCATGTAAATAGTGCGTATTTTGTCTTCAGGTGTCTTGGCCCTATCAAGCTCCTGACCAAACACGGAATTCACATTGCGTAGCATTTCTGCCGTGGGTCCATTCAAAAGGTTCAAAGCCTGGGGAACAGAAGCACCCCAGTTGGCATTCTCGATCGTTTCGCGATCAGACTGACCGAACTCACGGAGAAAATGACCGCGTCTTGCCGGCGATTGCAGCTCCGAGGCACGGGCCAGTTCCTTCGTCGCCCGTGACCAGTTGCGAGCATCTGCCTGCATCTTCTTTGCCTTGGCCGCGAAAGCATCCTTCTCGGTTTTACTCAAGTTGGGATCCTTCATTGCCTTCCGGTAATCTTTTTTTCCAATCGCCTTGGTCTTAGGAAGCTTTGTCTTCACTTCATTCATGGCAGAAGACGCCATGCCAAGATTGGCCATCATCTGTTTCGTCTCGCCCCCTTTTGAAAGTTTATTGTAAGCGATGTCTGCAATTTTGTTATAAGACTCCTTGCGTAATTTCGACAAAGCCTTGCTCAAAGAGCGGATTCTTTCAGTATCTTCGTCTTTCCGCGCCTGCTGATACTGCTCTCTCACCTTTTCTTCTCTTACATTGATCGCCTTAGTCACTTTCGCCACCTCCTTTATCATCGCGAGATAATCGTCAGAACTTCGGTCTTCAAGGCTTTCAAAAATCTGCTTCTGGCGCTCTATAGCATTCAAATCCTTTTCCAAACGCGGCTGATAGTGATCCGGATCATCGATCAACATCACAATCAGAGAATCCCAAACCTGTTCGGCAGACATCCGCCGCAAGGATGGGCCGGGAAAATAATACGGAACACCCGCCACAATTTCCTTCGAATAGACGGCTCGCTGATAAGTCTTGGTATTGTAAAGAATCTGCAAATACTCGCGCAAATCATAATTGGACTCCTTCATCAATTTTTCGAGATAAGTCATCAGCGCCGGATTGGAATTGACCGTTTGATCGGTTAATTCATCCACAGACCCAAGAATGCCCTCGCCAAAAACTCGTTTCCACAGACGGTTGGCAATTACCTTGGTAAAAGTCGGATTATCCGGTGACGTCATCCATGCAGCGTAGGCATCCACTTGGTCCTCCACACTGTCGAGATCGATGTTTTCTCCAAACATCGCCGCAGCCGTAACCTTCGCTTTTGGTTTGGCGTCATCATACTGATAGTCATGCGGCAATAGCAGTTTCCGCTTATTCTCTCCTACACTGGTGTAACGAATAGGACGGTAAAGGTCCGTTGATGCACGACGCATCAAGCTGTATTCAGTGTCCCTCATACCGCGGACTTCTTTTTGCGCTTTGCGCTTTGCTTCACGTTTATCCATGTCGGAATACTTTTCCTTAACCAACTTGGCCGTCTGTTCACGAGCAATTTGTTGGATCTGTTTATTAAACGTATTACGATTGTCCGTCTGGTAGCGAGCGGCATCTACATTGTAACTAAAGGCTGCCATTTTGAAGTAATCCATCTGCGTCCATTTATCGAAAGGATGGTTGTGGCATTGGGCACACTCCAGACGAGTACCCAGGAAAATACGAACCGTGTTCGACATGTTGTCCAGAGGCATACCTCGATCCCTCTGATAATAACCAATCGCACCGTTATCCCACAAATGACCTCGAGCCGAGATCATCTCTTTTACAAACTGATCGTAAGGTTTGTTTTCGCGAAGTGAACTTTTCACCCACAGTCGATAGGCCGCTTCTGCCTCTGTTGCAGCTCCACCGAGCCGAGCGTTGATGCGCAACACATCTGCCCAATAATTGTAATTATGACTGACAAACCCCTCTGAGTTGAGAAGACGATCTATCAAACGTGAACGTTTGTCTGCATCTTTGGATGCAGTGAAAATTTTGGCCTCTGCCAGCGAAGGAATGCGACCAATAAGATCCAAATAAATTCTTCTCAGAAAAACCTCGTCACTCAGTGGAGCATTTGCTTCGACCTTGTGTTCCTTGTAGCCTTTTTCGATCAGGGCATCGATTTTTTTGCTAGCCGCATTTTGCTTGGAGGAATCGGCCGCTTTGGTAAACGGTGCCGAGCTCATCATTGCCATCGCTATCGCGATAGCTACCGAATATTCAATCTTTAGAGGGATCTTTGGCATAACAGACAGGGGCTTGGATATTTTATGTGAAAAATCAGCCCAACTGGGTTGATTCTTAATCTGACAACAAAATATCGCATTTGTTTAAGAACCTTCAATAAAAACGCCTTACGCAATCGCGCTATCACTCACCACCACAAAAACTGTAAATTGATTCAAGCTGCTATGGGGGTGCCTATAAGAAACCAGGCCATCAAATCAGTCACCTTAAAGCCCTTTTTTGATGCCCAATCCCACCTTTAAGCCAAATAAAACAGTCTGCTAAATCGTTGACCTGCCTTACTCTTAGCAAGCATCCTTCGTCTCTTACATGAAAGTCTTCATAGCCATTTGCTCCCTCTTCAGCATCACCAACGCTCAGGCCGCTGACACCCAAAACTGGCCGCAATGGCGCGGCCCCTTCGGCACTGGAGAAGCTACTGCCAACGCAGATCCCCCAGTCACCTGGGACGAAAATACCAACATCAAATGGAAAACACCCTTGCCCGGGCGTGGTCTCTCCACACCTGTCATATGGGAAGATCACATCTTCCTTACCACTTCCATTCCGGTCGGTGAAAAACTCCCCCAAAAATACAGTGGAGCACCGGGAGCCCATGACAACAGCTCGATTACCCAGCAACATGAATTTGTGGTCATCGCCATCAATCGAAACAACGGTGACATCTTATGGCAGAGCAAGGTTAACAAAAAACTTCCCCATGAAGGAGCCCATGTCAGCGCCAGTCTCGCCTCCGCCTCCCCAGTCACCGATGGCAAGTTAGTGTATGCTTTTTTCGGTTCCTACGGATTATATGCTCTCGACTTTGATGGCAAGATCAAATGGCAGCTTGATCTGGGCACCATGAACACCAAGCACGGTCATGGAGAAAGTAGCTCGCCTGCGCTCATCGGTGACACCCTGATCGTCAACTGGGATCACGAGGGCGAATCATTTGTCATCGCTATCGATACCAGCAATGGCAAACAGCGCTGGAAAAAGTCCCGCAATGAAGCCACTTCCTGGGCCTCACCCGTAGCCTTTTCTTTCGAAGACAGAGAGCAAGTGCTGATCAGCGGCACCGAACGGGTTCGTTGTTACGATGTCACCACGGGAGATGTTATCTGGAAGTGTGGTGGCCTTTCGGCCAACGTGGTCGCCACGCCTGTTGTGCGTGACGGCTTTGCCTGGATCGGTAGCAGTTACGGCATCCGTTACCTTATGACAATCAATCTGAAAGGCGCATCCGGTGACATCACTGACACCGACCACATCGTCTGGACCCGCCAACAACGAACCCCCTATGTCCCTTCTCCCCTACTCTACAAAGACACTCTTTATTACTTCTCCCACTATCAACCGATCATCTCACGGGTAATCGCTAAAACTGGCACAGACCTGCCCGGCCCCTTGCGCATCAAGGGCCTCCGTGATCTTTACGCCTCACCCGTTGGCGCGGCCAATCGCATCTACCTCACCGACTTATCCGGCACCACCGTTGTCATTAGCCATACCAGGAAACTGCCCGAGATACTGGGCACCAATCATCTCGACGACGAATTCAGCGCCTCACCTGTGATCGTCGGCAAGCAACTCTTCCTGCGCGGCAAAAACCTCTATTGCATCAAGGAATAGAGCGTTGCAACGTGGGGCGGGGTTTGTAATCGAGTAGTGACGAGAGCTCGATATTTCCCATGCGGGTGG
>JAADHD010000429.1 GCA_013152075.1 Verrucomicrobiota bacterium
GGAAAAAAACCTGCACCAATGAAATCGGAACTCTCAGAATTGCAGGGCCGCTTGGCTAAGCTGGAAAGTTTCATCAAGGGAGCTTACGCAGATGCAGGTAAGACACAGAAAGAAATCGATAAAGCCAGTGCCGTCGCGGCCAAAACTCCGGCAGTGATTTCTGAACGATCCAAAATGCAAGCTTCTACAGATTCCGCATTGAAAAAAGCCCTCGCCGAAAAAAACGCCCAGGCCGCAAAAATCGCAGCACAGCAAAAGACCATCGAAGAGCTGCGTGCTAAATACCTCAAAATGTTGCCTAAGGAAAAATCGGAGCCTGCAGCTGCGCCAGCGAAGAAGCCTGCTCCCGCCCCAGCGAAAAAATAGAGCGTAGTGTAGATTTCTACACTAACACTGCACGCAACACTGCCAACAAGCGGTCCACATCCTCTTGTTGGTTATACCCATGCACGGCGATCCGAATGCGCCCGGCATGATGCATGACATGGACGTCATCTTTCCGCAACGCCTCGTTCGCCGCGTCCACTTTTTCATGCATGAACGCGACAATGCCTGAGCGACAGTCTGGTGCAAACGGAGCCATCGGCTTGATTCCCATATCAGCCAGGCCTTCATGAACCTGTTGCACCAACGGGTCAGCATGCCGAGCAATCTCGGCGACTCCGACAGACTGAATATAATCCATGCCCGCGCGCAAAGCGTAGATCGCCGGATAATTGGGCATACCCACGGAAAAACTTGCTACTCCCTTTTTGACATTCGCCTGTTCAAACCGACCGACTCCAAAAGGATTATCAATGTGAAACCAACCACCGGCATGAGTCGTCAAGCGCTCAGCTTTCGCTTCCGGAATCGCCACCACGCACCCTCCATGCGAGCCGAGAATCCATTTGTGTGTGCTGGATATAATACAATCCGCATCCAGACAATCCAACTCGACCCGTCCAAAAGCCTGAGTGATATCGACACTCAAAATAGCATTCGGCGCAAGCCTTCTCACCAGATCACGAAACGGCACCCAGGGCAGGCGGTATCCATTCAGAAAACTCACCAGTGATACCTGAACCAGTTGCGTTCGTTCTGACAGCAGACTTTCGAGATCCTCCAGCTCCAGCTCCCCCTCTCGATTCTCCCAAAGCTTAACCTCTGGTCGGGCAGTAGCCGTCAACCAGGGAGTTGCGCCTGCGGGAAAATCCAAATCGCTGACAACCACTTCATCACTCGCCCCTAAAGCCAAAGCCGACCCAAGTAAATTATAGGCCTCCGAGCTACATGAACAAAATGATATCTCGCTCACCTTTTTCTCCAGCATCCTCGCCGCCGATTCCCGACACACTTCCATTTCAGCGTTGTGAGACACCCGACCATCCATCCCCATCGACTTATGTTGCCAATACTTCTTCGCCGCTTCATGCACCGCCTGCGGCGGTATACTCTCAGCTGCCGAATTCAAATAAACCCTCCCTTCCAAAGAAGGGAAATCCACCAATCTACTTTGCGCGTCCAACATCACTATCTAATTCTTAATTCCTAATTCTTAATTTCCATTCCTAATTCCTAATTCCTAATTCTTAATTCTTAGTTCCTGCTTCCCATCCTCCATTTCAGCCATTCATAAATACTGGTGCCGATGCGAGCGTAGCCACTTTCATTCGGATGCACCCCGTTGTCCTTCGGGTAGCCCGTTACCGGATCCAGATCAAAAGCCGTCGGCACGACAAAAATGTGTTCTTTCTCGCGGCCACCAAAATGCTTCAGCTGACGCTCGACCAATCGGTACTGAATGCTGCGCCAATTCTCGCGGGTATACCTCCCTTTATAATTGGTGGTAAACGCCGACTCTCTTGAATTTGGTGGAGTCGTCAAACACACACCCAGATCCGCATTCGGCAGTGCTTTACGAAAAGCCGCCAGTAAAATTTCCGCCTGCTTGATCATTGCCTCGAATTTCGCTTCAACCGCTGCTTCGTCACCGGCCTTGGCGTGGAAACAATCATTGATACCCAACAAAAAGGTCACATAGTCCGGCGCCTGCCCATCACACTTCTCCCTAACATAACGTTCGATATCCAGCTTTGCCAGCTGTCCCTCCGCTGACACAAACAAAAAGGGGCTTTGGTCTTTGCGCTTCCGGCCATTCTTCATCACCCACTCTTCGGGCCCGTAACGAGCATTAAAACTGCCCCAGGTCCAGCCACCATAACCTTCATGCGACACACCCGGTTTCCCTGCGCGAGCTTTTGCGGTTCCCAACATCGTCCACTTCGGGTTCTCAGGCTCTGATAACAAACGCCCCACCTCGTTCGAATAGTGAGTCGCCGCCGTCAGGCTGTCCCCGACAATCAGCAAGGTCATTTTCCGACCTTTACCCGCATCACGTGGAACCACTCGTATCAACGTTGATGCCTCATCAATCTGTTTTCCGCTCGCATCACTCAATTGCATTTTCAGCACATGCTCCCCCACTTCGTCATCCGCCGCGATCAACGTCCATCGCTGGTTTCCATCCACGATTCCCAGATCGCACTGCACCTTGAACTGAAAACCATCCTCCGAGGCCGCCAGAATCGTGTTTCGAAAATCAATATTCAGTGGTACCCCGGGGACCGCATACAAGGCAGGAGGCAGGGTTAGATGAGGTTTACTGTCAGTTGCCGTCGCAACAGGCAATGAAACGAACAACAAAAAACTCGCGATCAAATATTGTCTGGGAATTATCATGGGGAAGATTTTTGGAAACAAAAGTGACCACATGAGACACACTTGTGAAAGAGGAAAGTTTGACATCAGGTTTCACAGCGCCACTCAAATCTCCCTCATTTTGTTTTTGACGGAAAGCGGCCCTTTTTGATAAGCTTCTAAAAACGACCGATTTGAAAACCCTCCGTAATCCATCTATAAACGGCAGATTGGCCACGCTGCTCATCCTTTTCGCGATCACCTTAATCTGTCACTCGGCTGAACCCGATGGTGTGATCGTGACACTTGAAAAGTATGACGGCCCTGCAGTCGTCAGCGTTAAATCCCTTGAGCGTTTCAAAATCAAAATTTCGATCGATCGGAAAACGGATCGCAAAGCGCTTACCCTCGCCGTCCAACTTCCGAAAACCGGAAAAAACACCTGGCCCGCCAACGACGTCGAAGCAATCGATTCCTCCGGTAAAGCCGTCATTGTGAAACGCGGCGGCATCGCCTGGTCCATGATGTGGATCCCCGTGCCTGCCGGACAAAGCGAGATTGTGGTTCATGCGCTCGATCCACCGGAGGGAACACCAAAAAACCATCCCGAGAAAGAACGACATATCAAAGACCCGCTCACCGGACTAAGCGCAAAGATCGCCTTGTGGCCCAAGGGTAAAAAGGCGGCACTGAGCCTGCGTTTTGATGATTCCCATCCCACCCATCTGAGTAAAGCCATCCCCATCCTGCGTGAATACGGGTTCAAAGGCACCTTCATGATCAATCCTGATGGCAAAAACGGACCACCAAAAAATTCCCGCTGGCGATCTGCTTTTAAGGAGCACCTGACTGAATGGCAAGCGGTGGCAAAACGCCGGGATCAGGAATTCGGCAACCATACGGCACGCCACAGCGGAGCCAAAAACGATGCTGAAATGGAAAATGAAATCAGTGATGCCTGTGAAGCTATCTGGCAATTGTTTCCCGCTAAGAGCAAATTGCTTGCCCTGAATCTTGGCGGTGGCACTTACTGGGAAACCAGCAAAACCCTGCGTCACTACCTAGACAAATACCATCTCTTCGACGCCTCCTCCGGCTCGATGGGGATGGACGACGTCTACGGCAATCGAGTGGAATCCTTCCGGAAACACGTCGAAGGTCATCTCAAAAGTGGCGCCTGGTGCCGGGCTCATTTTCACTACATCGGTGACAACCTCAGCACCAGTGAAGAACACTTTCGTGCCGCATTGGATATTGCTAAAAAACATCAGGACGATCTGTGGATCACCGGCATGTCCGATATTTACAAATACCAGGCCGAACGCCGCGCCGCGACCCTGACTCTTGTAAAATCGCAAAAAGATAGTGTGACTCTCAAACTTTATTGTCCGACGAATCCCGAATTATTTGACCAATTACTGACAATTGAAATCATTCTACCAGAAGCGTGGATGACTTCTTCCAGTGGAGCACACGTCACGGACGCAGATGAAAACCTGATCGCCACCGGGCTTCCCAGTAAGGATGGTAGCCGATTGCTTCGATTCCCAGTCCTGCCCGTCAATTCTCAGTTCATCATCTCAAAGTTTGTCATGAAAGTTGCCTTCTAGATTTTTCCTTATAATCCTTTATCCTGCTCAAATTTTATGCATTCCCCCTCAACACTCACAGCTATCTGCATTGCGGCCTTCACTGCCTTGTCAGCCACGACTTCCCAGGCCGAGCCGATGCCGGAAATCATCGCCCAAGCTTCCGACGGCCTGAAGAACCCCTTCGGCATCACCTTTGACTCGAAACAAAACACCTACATCGTCGAATACCTCGGCGGACGCATTTTCCGCATCGACCAGAACGGCAAGTTGATACACTACTCGGGCAAAGCAGAAAAAGGTTATTCCGGTGATGGTGGCCCCGCCAAAGACGCGGTGTTCAATGGCATGCACAACGCCGTTTGCACCAAGGATGACCAGCTCTACATCTCCGACACCCGCGGCAACCGAATCCGCAAAATTGATCTCACCACAGGTATCATCACCACGGCCGCGGGCACCGGCAAAGCTGGGTTCAGTGGGGATAACGGCGACGCCACGAAGGCTCTATTAAATGACCCCATCTCTATCTCGCTCAGCAAAAATGGGGATAAACTTCTCATCTCCGACATTCGCAATCGTCGCATTCGCGTCATCGATCTTAAAAGCGGCAAAATAAAAACCATCGCCGGTAATGGTGAAAAAGGTGTGCCTGAGGATGGGGCTCTGGCGATAGAATCTCCGCTCTCTGATCCACGTGGCTGCGCCATGGACTCCAAAGGCAATCTCTACATTCTAGAACG
>JAADHD010000099.1 GCA_013152075.1 Verrucomicrobiota bacterium
CCGGTGAAATCGCTTCTGGCAAGGATGTGGCCGTCGAAGCCGCTCCTGTCAATACGCTTCCCGATAACTGGGAATTTTTCATCACCGGTTCCTTTGGTCGTTACGATCAGGATCGCCTCACCGGTGCGCTGGACGGTTTCCAGTCCGACACCTGGACTACCACTTTGGGATTGGAATATCGTATTGACCCCAGTCTGATGGTCGGCATCGCCTATTCGTATGCTGAGACAGATACTACAGTAGGAGGTGGCCAGGGAGATATTGATCTCACGGGTAGCGTGATCAGTGTCTACGCGGTGAAAAGCTGGGATGCACTTAGTAGCGGATTGCTTTACAGCTACGGTAGTTACGAGAATGACGTCAGCCGCAGCACCGGTATTGGTAATTCCCAAGGCAACGCCGATAGTGATTCGAACACCATTTCATGGATGCTCGATTACGCGCTGGTGCGTAGTGAGAATCTGGTGATGGGACCCTCCCTAGACCTTGATTACGGTGAGGGCAGTATCGATGGCTACCGTGAACGTGGAACCGGAGCTCGGAATCTTAGCGTAGCCGAAACCAGTTACCAAACCATGATCAGTTCGATCGGTTGGGAAATCAATTACGTCAAGCCTACGGATTACGGTCTGCTTGCCTGTAATTTATATGCCGGTTGGGAACACGAATACATGCCGGAAGACAGTCCCCTGACGGCTTCCCTGGCGACGACTCCGGCAGGATTGGCTCGCGGAATCAGTCCGGGCATCACCGCCAACGGAGCGCATCCAGGAACCGATTGGTTGGGCCTTGGAGTGAATGTGCGCCTGCTGACTTCCGGTGGTTGGAATTGTTCCGTTGGATATTACGGGCAAGTGCTGCGGCAGAGTGCATCCAGCCACATTGGCACGATTGGATTTTCTAAATCGTTTTAAAGAAGCTAGGTCGGGTAGGGATGCGCGGCTCGCGCGTCCGCGAACGGCCCTTTTGCTTTTGCCGTTTTCTGAATTCGAACGGACGTCCGAGCCGGGCGTCCCTACCGGCAGAGTCATTTCAAGTAGGTTTGATAACATTACAATGGATTAGCGTTTGCCATCGAGAGGGGTTGAAGTTTATGTTTTCATCATGAAGTCCCCCGAGCAATCAACATCGTTTCAAGGTCGTCGGCAATTTTCCAAGACTCTCGGCGCGGCTTTGGGAGCAGCAATGGTTCCATCCGCAGCGGTCTTTTCTCAAACGGAAAAAGCAGCAGAGGGCGGGGTTTTTGACCAACAATTTGCGATTTGCAACGAGACTTTTCGTGATTGGCCATTCGAGAAGGCCTTCGCCTTTGCCGCTGAGAGTGGTTACAAGGCCTTGGAGGTGGCGCCGTTTACGGTGTCGAATGATGTGCGGGATGTGACACCTGCGCAGCGGAAAAAGGTTCGCTCGCAAGCGGAAGCAGCGGGGCTCAACATTCTAGGTCTGCACTGGTTGCTGTCGAAAACCAAGGGTTTTCATCTGACCAGTGCTGATCGTGATGAGCGCAAGCGCACGGCCGCGTATCTTGGCGATCTGGCCCACTTCTGTGCTGACCTGGGTGGCGACAAACTTATATTTGGGTCGCCGCAGCAACGCAATTTGCGTGATGGGATCAGTAAGGAAAAGGGCTTGGAGTATGCGGCTGAAGTGGTGGAAGAAGCTTTGCCTGTTTTGGAAAAAACGAATGTCACACTGGCCTTTGAACCTCTGTCTCCGAAGATCACCAATTTCATGGGCACCGCTGCAGGAGCGGTAGAGTTGATCGAGAAAGTGAACGATCCACGTTGCCGATTAGTTCTCGATTGTCTGGCGATGTCCACAGAAAAAACGTCGATTCCGGAAATCCTTCGCAAATACAAAGAGCTGACAGTGCACGTGCAGGTGAATGATCCCAATGCCCAAGGCCCCGGCTTTGGTGACTTGGATTTTGTGCCGATTCTTCAGGAGCTGCGCGACTTGAAATACAAAGGTTACATTTCGGTCGAGGTGTTCAATTACAAACCCGGGCCGGAGCGTTTGGCGCGGGAGAGCATTGAGTATCTGAAAAAGTGTCAGGCGAAGACCAAGGCTTGAGTGCAAGAAAAGAATGTGGTTTATCCTACGGTTTTAAGGGAGTGATTGGATTATTTTTTCTCCCACATCGCATTGATGCCTTTCACCGTTTCGTTGGTGAGCAGGTCGCCGCCTGCTGACCCGACGTAATTACTGTTGATTATTGCACTGTAACCGCCGCCGCTAACAGCTTCTTCGGTGGGCAAATACATTCCGTCTGCACCGGTGTGTTGAATGACAAAGGTTTGAATGGATTTACTGCGGGCTTTCATTCTCAGGCCGTATTCTGTGAACAGTTCGAAGGGATTGGTGGCAATTGCGATGTCGCCCAGTCTTAGCACGTGTAATTCGATGGAATAATAGGGATGGTTATCCTGTTGCGCGAAACGGTCGATGGTTTTTTGGTTCCAGAGTTGTTTTCGCTGGTTATCTTTGCCGGACTTCTTGCTGTAGGCTTTCAGATTGGTGATCTCTGTTTTGGCTTGAGCGATTTCTTTTTTTGTCACTCTACGAATAGGCAGGTCGAGATTCCTGACGGTATGAATCAGGGGGGCATCAAAATGCACATCGTTTTTAGCCACTTGCCAAGCGTCGTCGACTGCTCTGGCGATTTTTCGGCCGATTTCTTTCAAGTGAGTTTGTTTGGCGGCAATGACCATACGGTCGTTGGCTGCTTTGCGGATCATCAGACGAGGGGATTGGTCTCCGGCCGCACCCACCCAACTTAAGACGACCAGATCATTGCCATGTTTTTCTTTCAACTGTTCGCGCACGTTGTGCCAGTAGTCTGCGTTGATATTCGAACGGCCTGCGACTTCCTGTCCCGGACACGCAACGTTGACGGCGGTAGCCAGGAGTTTTTTGTCAGTATCAAAAAAGAACAGAACTTCCACGCCATGATCTTCAGCGCCTTCAAGTTTCTTGAAGCTGGGAAGGGCGGTTTTGCCATACATTTTTGTCTTGCCGTCAGTAAAAACAATCCGCCGGTTTTGCGCAATGACGGCGTGACCCAGTCCCCAGCTAACGCCACCCGGCTGTTTGTTTTTCCAGGCTTTATCAATGGCCTCGGCAACCCGGTCGGTGAGAAGTTCTACAAATTCAGAGGGTTGTGTGACTCCGGTTTTTGGGATTTTATAAGAACCCTCCCGCATGACGGGGGCGGTATGGGTGTGGGTAGCGTTAAGAATGATTTTTTCCGGATCGATGTCAGGGGATTTTTTAGTCACCTTTTCCCTTAACTTGGCGAGAATCCCGTCGCGAATTATAACCACATCGCAGGACACCAGAATGGCTTGCTCGGATTCACCATTGGCGAGCTTTTTCTCCAGAACCACAACTGAGGCGGTGATGGGGGTTTCGATTTTTTTTGCGATCCGAGTGTGGAATTGTCCCGATAAGGCAACGGGTAATTCAGGGGTGATGTCGGTGGTCGACTGACCAATGAGCAGTTCAGCGAAGGTGTGATTCACCAGTCCGGCAAAGAGGGCCAGAGAGGTGAATAGGATTTTATAGAATGTTGAGAACTTCATAATTATTTTTTCTTACTTTCCCACATCGCATTGATATCTTTCACTGTTTCGTCAGTGAGCAGGTCGCCGCCTTCGGGGCCGACTAGGCAGCTGTTGACGATGGCGCTGTAGCTGCCTCCTCGAGTGGCATCGTCGGTGGCGAGGTAGGCTCCGGTGTTTTGACTGAGTTGGATGACGAAGGTTTGCAGCGCTTTGCTGCGGGCTTTCATGCGCAGGCCGAACTCAGTGAACAGTTCGAAGGGGTTGGTGGCGATGGCGATGTCACCGATTTTGATCACGTGCAATTCCATTGAGCAGTAGGGGTGGTCATCTTGCTTGGCAAAACGATCGACGGTTTTTTGGTTCCAACGTTGTTTCCATCCGGTATCGGAGCCGCTTTTTTCGGCTTGTTTTTTCAAGTTGGCGATGGTCGCTTTGGCCTGGGTCAGTTCGCCTTCAGTGACCTTACGCACAGGTAGGTCGAGTTGACGCACACGATGAGTCATCGGGGGATCGAAGTGGACGTCGTTTTTAGCGACTCGCCAGGCGTCATCGACCGCGCGGGCGATACGTCGTCCGATTTCCTGCAGGCGGGTGCGTTTGGCGGCAACGATCATGCGTCCCTCGGCGGCTTTACGCAGCATGAGGTGGGGGGACTGGTCGCCGGCGGCTCCGACCCAGCTCAGCACCACCAAATCTTTGCCGTGCACTTCGCGCAGTTGTTCGCGCACTTCATGCCAGTAATCGGCGTTGACTGCCGAGCGGCCTTCCACTTCTTGCCCGGGGCAGGCAACATTGACAGCGGCGGCGGTGAGCTTTTTATCTGCATCAAAGAAGAACAGCACTTCGACCCCATGATCCTCGGCGCCCTCGAGTTTTTTGAAGCTGGGTAGGGCAGTCTTGCCATACATCTGGGCTTTACCATTCATATAGACAATACGTCGGTTATGAGCGACAACGGCGTGCCCGAGTCCCCAACTGACGCCGCCGGGTTTGCGGTTTTTCCAGGCTTCGGCGGTCATTTTGGCAAGTTTGTCGTAGAGGAATTCGCGGAACTCGGTGGGCTGAATGATGTCTTTGGGGATTT
Source organism: Verrucomicrobiota bacterium (assembly GCA_013152075.1). Lineage (GTDB taxonomy): Bacteria > Verrucomicrobiota > Verrucomicrobiia > Verrucomicrobiales > DEV007 > JAADHD01. The sequence continues at coordinate 4,648 of JAADHD010000099.1, forward strand.
TGTAAGTGCCTTCATTCATCACCGGAGCGGTGTGACTGTGGGTGGCGTTGATGACGATTTTGCTGGAGTCGATTTCAGGTTCGACTTCTTTTAATTTGGCGCGAAAGCCTTCGAGGATACCTTCGCGGATGGCGACCAGGTCGCAGGAGATCAGAATGACTTGCTCGCTCTTTTTTCCCTCAGCGGTTTTTTCCAAAACCACGACAGAGGCAGTGACAGGTGTTTCGATTTTTTTAGCGATGCGGGTGTGCATCTGTCCGGCGAGAGCGACGGGCAGAGGCGGGGTGATGTCGGTGGTGGCTTGGCCTATGAGCAGTTCTGCCGAGGCCTGGTAGGGTAGAGCGC
>JAADHD010000458.1 GCA_013152075.1 Verrucomicrobiota bacterium
ACCGCGGCGGCTCTTCCGCTGATACCGTGATCGGTAATGAGCGCATCACCTCCAAATGGCCGGCCCGCGGAGGCAGCGTCGTGTTGGATAACATCGTCTACTTCGCCGCCGGGGTATGGCCCAGTGATGGAGTTTACCTGCATGCCCTCGATGCCGCCACCGGAAAACCAATCTGGATCAATGACGAAACCGGACAACTTAAAATGGCTCAACCGCACAGCAATCCCAATGTAGAAAGCGGTGTGTCCTCACAAGGGTATTTATTAGCCGATGCCGAACGCATCATCGTGCCTGCCGGACGCTCGGTGCCTGCGGTATTTGATCGTAAGGACGGATCATTGCTCTACTACCACCTAGCAAAAAACAAAAGCCGAGGCGGAACACTTACCATGATAACAGATCAGGTTTTCAGCAATGGCGGCTGCTTTTTTGATTTAAAAACTGGCAACATCAAAACGCCTTTCAGCATGGGAGCCAGCGTCGCTCCTCCCGGCGAATTAGTGCGCTCTAGTGGAAGATCGTTGACGGCTTACCAATGGGAAGATACTCAGAAAATTGATCGTAAAGGCAAATCCAAAAAAACCAGACAACTGGTGGAAAAACGCCTGACTCGCCTCAGCTTTGAAGTGCTCGAGTTCATCATCGCAGGTGGCGACGCCATCCTCGGTGGCGACGGCCAAGTCAGTGCGGTTGACTACTCCGTCATGCGTAACGCCTGGTGGACGCACAAGGTCAAAGGCAAGGTGCGTGGCATCGCTGCAGGCAACGGGTATCTAGTGGTCAGCACCGACCAAGGATATGTTTACGGATTTGACGGTGAAGAGGCTCCGGTCAACGGACCGCTGATCACCATTCCGGGAGGCCAAAGTAAATCGCATCCCGGATCGGTCAATATCATTGCCGCAGCCAAAGAAATCCTGGGGAAATCAGCCATCAAAGAAGGCTTCTGCGTGGATCTCGATGCTGGCAACGGCGAGCTCGCCATCGAACTTGCAAAACAAAGCGAACTGACCATCTACGCGGTGCAGCCTGACCCCAAACTGGCTGCCGAAGCGAGGCGCAAAATCGAATCGAAGCCGCTGGCTTTTATGGCACCCGCATCACCCTTCATCAAATTGATCCGACCCACACTTCTTACCCACCGGACTTTGCCAACCTCATCATTTCATCAGCCCAACTCAATGGCAGCCCGGCACCTGCAGAACTCATCAGAGAAATGAAACGCCTGCAACGTCCCTATGGCGGAACCATCGTCAGCGGAGGAACAGGCCGGATGACCACCAACGTGCGCGGCGAATTGATCGGTGCCGGGTCCTGGACCCACTACAACTCGAACCCCGCTAATACGCTCTGCTCCGATGACCGCCTAGTGAAAGGTCCGCTCTCGATGCATTGGTTCCGCGATGTCGATTTTGAAATTCCCAACCGCCACGGCAACGGACCAGCCCCCCTTTCCCACAAAGGTTATTTGGTGGTTGGCGGAATAAATGGCATCGCCTGCCTCGACGCCTACAACGGTCGCACAGTGTGGATTTTTTCACTCAAGGATCACCTTCGCGACTATGACGGCATCCACCACGACGTCGGTTCCGCTGAAACCAGTAGTCCTTTTTGCATCGGCGATGATCAGGTTTTTGTGAAACAGGGTGACTTCTGCCTAAGCCTAGATCTGGCCACAGGCAAACAACTATACAAATTTAAAACGCCAGCCTCCAAAGATGCCAAAAACCGCAATTGGGGATACCTAGCTTACCATAAAGGCAAACTCTTTGGATCGATCCTAAATCAAGAACACCGAACCAGCCCGCGCTATAAACTAAGCAAACTACGCACCGAATCGGTTATGCTCTTTGCGCTTGGTGCAAAAAAAGGTGAGCTGTTGTGGAGGCGCTCGGCCAAACATTCAATCCGTAACAATACCATCGCTATCGCTGGTGAGAAACTCTATTACATCGACCGCCCCATCATTGCGGCCGACTACATTGACAAACCCAAGCGGAATGGCCGTTTACGCGAAAAACTGCCTGCAGCAGACATCCCCAACGGTATTTTGTATGCCATGAACAACAGCACAGGCAAAGACGACTGGACCAGCCAGGATAGAATCTGGGGAACCCAATTGTCCGTCAGCGCCCCACACAGTGTGCTGCTGATGAACTACTCCGGAGTGCGTCACAATTTTTTTACCCTGCCCTCCGAAACCGGCGGACGTCTCGCAGCTTTCGATAGCAACAGCGGTAAACGTCTGTGGGACATCGAAGCCGAATACCGAACACGCCCGATCATCAACGACAGCATTATCTATGCTCAGGACAGTTCTTGGAATCTGAAAACTGGCAAAGCCCTCCCCTTTCAAGTGGATCGATCCCATGGTTGCGGGCAAATCGCCAGCGGCAGTAACATGATGCTATTTCGCTCGGCCACCCTCGGCTATGTCGATATCACTAGTAACGATCCCGAACCCCAAACCAAAAACTTCGGTGGCATCCGCCTTGGCTGCTACATCAACGCCATCCCCGCCGGCGGGTTGGTATTAGTACCAGACGGCTCATCCAAATGCCAGTGCTCATACCAAATGCGCTCCTGGTTCGCCCTGCGCCCACAGTAAAATAAATAAATGGTTTAACCGCGGATAGCGCGGATAATTCCTAATTCCTAATTCCTAATTCCTAATTCCTAATTCCTAATTCTTAATTCTTAATTCTTAATCCCTATGAAAACATCACGTCGCCAATTTTTCCAAACCTCCGCCGCCACCAGTCTCGGACTCGCCGCCGGCACCGGACTTGCCTCCGCGCAACTCCCCCGCTCAGACGCCAAAGCAGATTTCACCGTCAACAACGGCAACATCCATCAATCCATCATGGGCTGGTGTTTCGCCAAGCACTATAAGGCGCTTGAACTGGCAAAACACTGCAAAGACATTGGCCTTGTCGCCATGGAGGGCATTCCGATCAGCGCCTATCCCGAAGTATTGAAAATGGGTCTGAAAATCTCACTGGTCAGTAGCCACAGCTTCAAAAAAGGTCCCTGCAACCCAAAATTTCATGACGAAGTCGTAGAGACCCTCACCGAGCGAATCAACATCGCCGCTGACGTCGGTTGCAAAAACGTCATCACCTTCACCGGCATGCGCTACGACGGCATGGATGATGAAAAAGCTGCCCAGCGCTGCATCGACACCTGGAAAGAGGTTTTGCCCCTGGCCGAGAAAAAGGGCATCACCCTCACCTTTGAACATCTTAACTCCCGCGACGGCTCCCAACCGATGATGGGGCATCCAGGCTACTTCGGCGATGACGTCGACTTCTGCATCGACCTAGTCAAACGTATGGGCTCGGAAAACTTTAAACTGCTTTTTGATATCTACCACGTTTCGATCATGAACGGCGACATCATCCGTCGCATCCGCAACGATCACCAATACATATCTCATTACCACACTGCCGGAAATCCAGGTCGGGCAGAAATCGACGACACCCAGGAAATCAACTACCCGGCCATCATGCGCGAGATCCTCAAAACCGGTTACAAGGGCTACGTCGCGCAGGAATTCATCCCCACCTGGGATGACCCCATTCTTGCCCTGAGACATGCCGCGATGACTTGCGATGTGTAAAACCGTTCTTGAGAAATTTCAAAGCTACTCCCCTCCCGTCACAAATTTGATCAACAATTTTTACTCCCCTCCCGTTTGCTCCAGCCTTCGCAGGAAATCTGCGACCAACAAATGCTACCAACCTTACACGGAACGATTCGGGGGCCCCTGCACCCTTGTGAAATAAAGGCTAAAAGTGGAGCCGAAGGTCGGAATTGAACCGACGACCTATTCATTACGAATGAATTGCTCTACCCCTGAGCTACTCCGGCTTTGTTGACTTTGATCGTATCCAGAAATGCCCTGCTGTCAATAGAGGCTCAAAGTGAACTTGAAACTTGAAGAGTTCCCTATCTGCGATTTAAGTCACTTTTATACCAAGCCCGCCTCCTACCGGAGCCATTTTACCAAGCACAGTGAAAGCCAGTCCCGCAAAGTTTCTGTCGGCCCGAATCACGCTCTGGTGGGATCGCCTTGACTCCCGCAGTGCCCTGCTGGTTCTTTTTCTGCTGGCTGTTTTAATCACCGCCGTCACCTATTTGATCTGGGGCGACGACCCGTGGAAACGCGATCTTCCACAAAAATTTCTCGACGGAGACAAATTGGACCAGAAACGCGCGATTACCCTCGGCCTGTGGTTTGGAGCCGCTTTCAACGCAGTAATCGCCTCCCTACTACTAGCAAGCTCCCACTGGTGGGCTCGGCAAAAAAATCATATCCTTCCCCCTCCACCCCTCTCTCTGCCCCTATGGTCACGACGTTTATTTCTGTGGGGCCTGATCGCAGCTCTGACGACAGCTGCATGGATAAGAACTCCACGGCTCGACCACGGCTTCTGGAATGATGAAGAGCAGACCTTCCGCAAATTTCTCTGGGGGAAAAACGAAGTCACCGATTCCGGCAATCTCAAATTCAAAGCGGTGAGTTGGAAACACACTTTTTTTGCAAATAACAACGGCAACAATCAAGTTACCAACACTGTCCAGGCGCGTTTTTTTCATGAGCTGTGGAAGAAATTTTTCTATCAGGAAGGTGATCGCCCCTTTCAAGAATCCATCATTCGATTCTCCCCTTTCATAAATGGACTGCTGGGGATCGCTGCTCTGGCCCTGCTACTGAGAATTATCGGATATCCGCTCGCCGGAGTCACCGCCGCCTGGATACTGACGTTGAACCCCTGGCATCTGCGCTACAGTGTTGAAGCCCGTGGTTACGCCGACTTGCTGCTGTTTATTTCGCTCACCTTTATTTTTCTCACCCTCGCGTTGAGATCAGGCAAGTGGAAATGGTGGATCGCTTACGGGCTATTCCAGAGCCTCTACCTGCTGTCCTTTGCCGGAGCCATTTATCTCGCAGTGGCTCAAAACCTGGTTGTTCTGGCGGTGATCGCAAACCGGCGTAGCGCCGTCCATTTCTGGCGATGGTTGGTGGGCACCGCCGTAGGCGCGATGCTTTTTATTCAAATCATGATCCCTACGGCGATCAATATCATCGAATACATGAGAACTCACAGTGGCTCAAATTTTCCCATCACCCTCGCCCATTTGCAGGACTTCTGGGCTCACCTGGTATTTGGATCACAGTGGAAAACCCAGGCGGACCCCTCTCTCCATCACGGGATAAGCATCGAAACTTACCAGAGCCTTCATCCTGTCATCAACCCTTTGATGACCTTTGTGATTCCATTCCTCACTTTACTTGGTCTCACCGTGATTTTGATTAAGGGCAAAACGCTCCGTGTTTTTATTGTTGCCTTGCTTGGCTCCCTCGCATTAATAGCTCTTCATAACGCGGTCGCCGCTCTGACTTTTTACATTTGGTATGTAATTTACATCGTGCTCGGTTTTGCCACCGCTCTCGCTTTTGTGCCGGAACTCGTTGCTGATATCTGTCGCTACATGGACAAACACAACACACGAATCTATTCAAAATACACCCCTCTCATCATCGCGATAATCCTAATTGTTGGATACGGATACATGGTCGCCCCAGCTCTTACACGAGTTCGAACTTTCGAAAGACACACTATGAGAAGCGCGGTTGAACTGGTGCGCGGCGAAGCCCCTGCCCTGGATGCAGACAATGGCAAATTACTCACCTGCGCCATCGGGTCGGGAGCAAATCAAATGCGCACTTATGACCCGTGGGTAAAACCTATTAAAAAACAGGGCGATTTTATAAATATTATCAGCAAAGCCCGCGAGCAGAAATTACCTCTATCCGTTTATGTGTGCAGCCCCTTGCGTGTTCAGCGGGAATTCCCTGAAGCCTGGAAACAACTCGAAAATAATAAATTTTTTGAGAAAAAAGAAAATCTGAAAAGCATCGAAGAATTCTGGAGCTTTCAAATTTACCAACTCCGCTAACGCGGTATCACAATCACGTAATCGCGGTCTTGTTTTTTTCCCCATCTGCTTTTCTTTCACTATTATGAAATCTCT
>JAADHD010000148.1 GCA_013152075.1 Verrucomicrobiota bacterium
CGAGGAATGCTTGAAGACACTCTTGTTGTGTTGGCTACCGAATTTGGGCGTACGCCGCGAATCAATCAAAATGCCGGTCGGGATCACTTTCCTGCGGCTTTCAGTTGTGTGCTCGCAGGTGGAGGCATCAAAGGGGGAGTTGCTTACGGTAAAACGACCGATGATGGTGAGAGTGTTGAAGATAAAAAGGTCGGCATTGAAGACTTCAATGCAACCATCGCATATGCATTAGGTATTCCATTGGACAATGTGATTTACTCGCCTTCAAAACGTCCCTTCACGGTGTCCCATAAAGGCAAACCTGTATTGGATCTGTTTGCGTAATTACGGTTTTTTGATCAGCAGGTCTGTGGACTTACTTGCGGAATACGGATGGTGGGAGATTTGGCCATCCGGCCATTTCACGGTAACCGTGAAGGCGCTTGCTTTTGAAGCAGGGCCAAGCCCGAAATAGAGCGACGAATCGGATTGGGAAATATAACCGGCTCCAGCGTGAATTTCCGCGGTTTGCTGTGGCAGGCCTGGGCACTTCACAGTGACCTTGGCTCCAATTGCATGGTGGTTGCCTTTGCTGCCCTGCAGACGGATTTGTAGACTTAAATTATCGTTTGGAGTATTTAAAAGCAGGTTGGGTGCTTCATTGTTTATTCCGAACAAAAGATCGGGGCGCCCGTCTTGATTGATATCACCAGTGCCCACACTTTTGCTATCACCGGGAATGACAATGCCGCTTTCTTTTGGCCAGACAGGCGTAAAATGGATGTTACTATTTCCGTTTTTTTTCGAAACTTGTCCCTGGAGCAGGAGGCTTAAACCACCATCCATATTTCCGGTTTCCTGTTGAGGAGAAAATGAATTTTGCGCCAGAACAATATCACTGACTCCATCTGCATTAAAATCGGAGAGAACGCAGCCGAATGATGGGGAAATTTGCGCCAGCCGGGGAAGCGGAGCGAAGTGAAACTTCCCATTTCCTTGATTGTATAATATTCCAGTTTCGAGAGTGTTGACTTCGAAGCGTCTGGCTTTGGCTAGGTGGTCACGAGTATAAAGCCGATTGAGTGTCGCGCTGGCAAAGCTCTCATAAGATCCGAATTTTTCCTTGAGGCCGGGCATCGCGCGTGTGGAGCAACTATAGCCTCTATGAGGGTAACAAACATTTCCTTCAAAGCCGGCCTCTATGATCTTAGTTTTACCACTATCATCGAATTCTCCATAGTAGAGAAGTTCAGGGTGGCTTTTACTGGCCGTGTATTTGGTATTGAGCCCAACGTTGGTGACTAGGTAATCGATGTCACCGTCGCCGTCGAGGTCGCGTCCACTAATGCCATTCCACAGTCCAGTCCATTCAGCAAGTCCTGAAGCTTCTGTATGATCTACGAGTTTTCCCTGCGTATTATGAAAATATTTTACCGAGCCCCATTCAATAGTAATGAATAAATCCAACCAGCCGTCATTGTCGGCGTCGGACCATAGTGCCCCCGTTGCTAAGCCAAGGTTTAGTAGGCCGGGGGCAAGGCTTTCGGTGGCGTCGCTGAATTTACCGCTTCCGTTGTTGAGTAACAGACGACTGCTTGCGGGCAGGGGGTACTTCCCAGGAATGATGCGGCCGGTGATTAGCAGGTCAAGGTCGCCATCACGATCAAAATCGGCGCTCGTAACGGAAGCGCCGCTGTCGCGCGTATCCGGCAGGTAATCTGGCGGGGCTTGGGTGAAATGTCCCTGTCCGTCATTCAGATACAAGTGGTCATTATAGGGAGATGTAGAAATTTTATCCTCCACGCCGCCGCTGACTACGTATAGGTCATCATCACCGTCACCATCTATATCAATGATAAGAGATCCCATATCCTCGGAGTCTGCGCTTTGAGTGAATGCCTGGCTTTGTCTTAATAAAAATCCGGGCATACTGTTTGCTCCGATTCCATTGTTCAGTAAAAGGCGTCCGGGAACTTTGCGTGGGCTACCGATAAAAAAATCGGTGAGATTGTCACCATTTACATCACCCCAGGAAAGCCCGGGCCCCAACTTGGAATGTTTGGCGGGTAACAGCGCTTGGCGATAAAAATCATTAAACTCTGTTTCTGTTACTTTTAATGCCTGCAGGATGCCGGTGTTGTGAAACCATTGATAAGATTTACGATCCTTCTGAAGGTTAGTTTCGGTAGCCGGTTTTCTTGTGTCTTCACTTATTTCATATTTAAAACCAGGTGCCAAATTTTTGAGAGATTGCTGCTTACCGGAAGGCCAGGTGATGGTGAGGGATCGAACCGTTCTATCCTTTGGCAAGCCAAAGTGAAGCAGGGGTTCATCAGAGCCTTGGTAACCATTTTGGGGATTGAGCGTTCGGTAGTAAGCGTCTCCTGATGAATCGGTCAGGTGTAGTCGTGCCCCGATGCCAAAATGGTTATTCGCAAGGCCTCGTAAACTTACACTAAGGCTATTTTTATCAGTGCTACGATTTATAAAAATGCCAGGGGCCTGATTCAGGTTGGTGGTGATAATATCAATGTCGCCATCCTGATCCAGATCGGCGAGCGCGGCTGCGTAACTCATGGAATCGTGATCAAGCCCCCACGAGTGGGCGCTTTGCTTGAACTGGAAATCGGCGAGGTTATGGAATGCTAAGTTTTTTTCCGCATGCTCCGGTGATTTTTCGTAAAAATCCCAATGTGTGTTGCCTATGCGCATCGCTGGGGTCACTGTTTTTAGGCTGGCAAAGTCGCGTGAATGTCCGTTAGTGACAAAAAGGTCCATTCGGCCGTCACTATCGAAATCGGCGCTTTTGATGCTCCATGACCAGTCGCTGCGGGCGATGCCGCAGAGCCAGGCGGCTTCAAACATTCGGCCAGTACCCGTATTGAAAAAAGCTGCGTTGGTCATGCGCTGTTGAGGCTGTCCACGACGAAACATGTCGGTGAATTTTTCTCCCATTTCTCCCATAGTGAGCTTTTCCCTGTAATGCGTCGTAGGCATCATGTCGGTCACTATGAAGTCAGGCATGCCGTCATTGTTCAAATCCATGGCCGAGCTTCCCATCGATGACCAGGCGGTATGTTGGAGCACTGCACCGGCGACTTCGGTGAAGGTGCCATCCTGGTTGTTGCGGTAAAGTAAGTCGCGTTCATTAAAATCGTTGGCAACATAGAGATCAGCCCATCCATCAGTGTTGTAATCCCACCACGATATTGAATTGGTGTATGCTCGATGGGGCAGGATCCCAGCGGCCGCAGTGTGATTCTCAAATGTTCCATCGCCCTTATTGATAAAAAGCATATTAGCGCGCCCCGCTTCTTCAAAACGAGGCTGCCCCTTGTTGATTAAACTGAACTTGTAATAACGGTCCATTGGCGGCAGGACCTTAAATGTGCTGCCTGATCGTTGCATAGGTATGCCTTCTTTGGGGCGCCCTCCTTTGCGGTAGTACGCGTTTGCGGCGACGAACACATCGAGGTCTCCGTCGTGATCATAGTCTGCAAATGATGCAATCAGGCTGGCATCCGATATGTCGAGCCCCCGTTCGCGGGCTTGTTCTTCGAACCGTAATTCTCCAGGTTTGGATTGATTGATATATAACCGGTTAGGGGAGTCGTAACAACAGACATAGATATCCAGATCGCCATCGTTATCGACGTCGGCGAAGCTTACGCCACTGCTCCAGAGATCTGCAGGTTCCAGTTCGGCTATACCGCAGGAAAGTGTTTGGTCTTCGAAGTGTAAATCACTTGTCTGGCGGTAGAGACGATTAGATGTCGGCCCGGAGGTGAAAAAAAGATCGGTCAACCCGTCGCCGTCAAGATCGCCTACGGCAACGCTGCCACATGCCATGGCGGAGTAATAGAGGCGTTTGTCGGCATGTTGGGAATCAATTGGGATCACAAAATCAATTCCAGTAAGGTCAGTTGATAATTTTTCGAATAAAGTGTTTTTATTTCCTGTTTCTATCTTGGTGGAGGCTTGACGGAAAGGGATCGATTTTACCAGGTCAGAATCAGTGTGATCATCAGCGGTTTGACTCCACGCTGGACAGATCAAGTTAATGAGGACGATGAGAGATACTGTGCCTGATCGAAACATGTGAAATGGGGTCGATACGCCTTGATGGAATCCATTAGTTTACTGCAAAGGCTTTGCTGCGCAAGAGTCGTAACGTTAGTTCACAGATATTTAAAATAAATAGACAAAGATATGTGACCGAGTCGCTTGTTGTTAAAAGAGGATATAATTTTCTATGCAAAACGAAGACGAAGAGTTGCGTGACCTTGAGGAAAAACTTGGCCGATTGAAGCCAAGAGGCATGGACGAGTCCTATGCCGACGAGCTAACGGAGTCTCTTGACCGTGAGCGCAATGAGCTAACTGAGCGTCGGAATGACGAAAGCTATCCTTCTAATGTTTTGTGGGTTCGATTTGCACCGGTGGCTGCGGCTGCCGGAGTGGTTTTGCTGGGTACATTTTTTCTGCGTTATGAAAGCCAAATGGGAGACATGCAGGCACAGCGAAACGATTTAACGCCAGCCAGTGGTGGAATGGCGTTTGCCGGTAAAGGAAATGTGGGGGCAGGAGCAGGGGGTTTAAACCCACCAGCTTCTCAGTTGGAATCTTTGCCTGTTCCTCGTTTGGGAGTTGGAGAAAATTACGGGGCCGTGCCAGCACTTCAGGGCGCTTCTAGCTTACTGCCGGTATCAGCTCAAAACTACCTTTCATCGGCGGATCGTGTTTTTGGTGATCCTTATCAAAATTCAGCGCAAGTTAGCGGAGGGCTACATTTCGAGGATGCCTATGACTGGCATGGGGCAGAAGCTCATAGAGCGGAGGTAAAAGATCAGCAGCCGGATGCCGAGATTCAGGGGGCGAAAGCTAAAACTCAATAAGGTCTTAAGGCCCTGGGTTGATCGAGAATTTCTTTCAGCACAACCGACTGGCGCAA
>JAADHD010000111.1 GCA_013152075.1 Verrucomicrobiota bacterium
CCTTCTATGACAAGACCTGGCAACCCGGTGAAATCGAACTGATCAAGTAAGCATGCTTTCGGCGAGCTTCGGACAAACTCCGGAACATTGGATCTACTTTGTTCCGAATCGATTCAGAGTTCGCGATATCTGCTCCGTCACTTTTGCTCATTACTCAATTACGCATTTTTCAATAAGGCAATCAGTCAATGTATTCGAATCGTTCAATGACCCGATCAACCATGATATTTCTGCGAAGTCTGGCGCTGTTAATACCTTTGCTATTCCAACATTCAATGGCGCACGCGGCAGCCGGCGATAGCTGGCAATTCAAAATCGCTCCTTACCTATGGGTAGCAAGTCAGGAAGGCACCGTGGCAACGCTGAACGGCGTACCGCCGGCCGATATTGACATGTCTTTTAGTGACATTCTCAAGGATCTTGATTTTGCATTAATGGGCATAGCCGAGGCACGCAAGGGTCGATTCGGTATTTTTGGCGAAGTATTTTTCATCAAGGTATCACCCGGTGCAAAAACACCGGGCCCCGCTTTTTCAAAAGTAAAATACGATCAGGATCTGTGGTCACTCAGTGTCGGTGGGCTATTTGCTCTCTCACAAGCGCCGAACCACACTTTTGATGCGGTTGTCGGGATTCGAAGGTGGGATCTGGACAATAAGTTGAAGTTTGAGAGCGGTATTTTACCAGGCTTTGATTCAAGCCGGCAGGAAGACTGGAATGATGTATTCGTTGGCCTGAAAGGGAGAAAAACCCTGAATGATCGCTGGTACATAAATGGGTGGGGCTATGCCGCCGTTGGTGGTGATTCGGACTCCTATTGGGATGTATTCGGCGGTATCGGATACAATTTCAACTCCTTTTCAGTGGATGTCGGCTACCGGCATCAGGAGATCGATTTCGATGATGACGGGTTTAAGTATGACGTCAAAATCTCCGGTCCAACTGTCGGGTTGATCTTCGATTTCTAGCAGTCTGGAGAAAACACCTCTGTGGTTTTTCAAGGCTGCAACGCAATTAGCGCGGTTATCTTTGTTAAAGGGGCCTGCAAGTCCTTCTGTGTAACTGCCGCTTTCTAACGTAGTCGACACAATGGTTTTGTACCATTTTGTGCATGAGACAATAAGGGAAAAAACATGAAGAAAAAAATACTATTACTTATCAGCATGATTGCTATAGGTACAGGAACGGCCTTTGCAATTGATCCTGCAAAAGCACCAAAAATGAAGATGACAGCTGATACTCCTTCTGGTCTCATCACTCCCAACCATATGCAAACAAGAATTGGTGAGTTGAATTCTGATGACGGCGTCCCTACAGTTGAAACTGCACAACTTATATACGACAACCTTGACTTCCAACACGGAGTAACTTCTTTTCTAAGCGGTATTCAAATCGCGTCAATGGAAGCCATGAGAAAAGGTATTTTATCTTACGGACCTGCAAATAAAACGGTTCTTCTGTTCGAAGAACTAATGGATTCCAAAGCTCTTTTCCTCACACCTAACACAACAAGTGTTTATATGATGATGTGGTTAGAACTTAAGGACGAACCTTATGTGTTAGAAACGCCTGCTGATGTGTTGGGTATTATTGATGACCACTGGTTTAAATATGTTGCCGATTTTGGTCGCCTGGGCGATGACAAAAACCAGGGCGGCAAATTCCTGATTGTTCCTCCGGGATATAAAGGAAAACTTCCTGAAGGATATATTGTAAAACACACCAAGACATATGGTAACTGGATTATCTGGAGAGGATTTCAGAAGGACGGTAGTCCTAAACCTGCAATTGACCTGACTAAGAAAGTGTTTAAAAGTTATCCGCTTTCTCAAGCAGGAAAAAATCCTCCCGATGTAAAGTTTGTTAATGTTTCGGGTAAATTCCTAAATACCATTCACAACATGGATTTTACGATATACGATGAAATCAATGCCGTGGTTCAAACGGAACCATCTTTTGGCCAGAATCCCGAAATACTCGGTTATTTAGCTTCAATCGGCATAGAAAAAAATAAGGAGTTTAAGCCCGACGCTCGCATGAAAAAAATACTGACTGAGGCAGCAAAAGTAGCTTCGGTAACAGTACGTACATTGATCTCCAGACCTAGAGATGAAGCATTTTATCTATTCCCTAAAAATAGCAAAGTGTGGACCAATCCGTTTGTTGGCGGTAGCTATCAGTTTGAAGTAGATGATATTAGTTTACTTGATGGTAGGGCTGCCTTTCATTTTTATGCTACCGGAATCACACCAGCCATGGCTAAGAAATTTGTTGGTAAGGGTTCTAAATATGCAGTGGCTTACCTCGATAAAGGTATGAATCCTTTAGATGGTAGTAAGACTTACAAAGTACGCCTTCCAGCCAATGTGCCCGCCAAAGATTTCTGGTCGTTTACCCTTTACAACAACCAGACACGTTCCATGCTGCAAACGGACCAGCGTTTCCCCGGGCTTGATCAAAATAAGAAGGGACTAAAAGTAAATAAGGACGGTTCAGTCGATGTTTATTTCGGTCCTAAGCCACCAAAAGGATATGAAAACAACTGGATTCAAACCGTTCGCCACAGAGGCTGGAATATGTTGTTCCGTGTTTATGGCCCACTTGACCCGTGGTACGACAAAGTATGGTTCCCTGGTGATCCTGAACTAGTAAAATAGGAAGGACTAAAAGTGAAACATTGTTTACTTTTAGTGTCCGTATGTGCTTCAGCATTTTTATTGAGTCCGTGTAACGCAGAAGAGAGAAGTTCAAGTGCAGAAATCTTGAGCTTGCCAAATTTGCAAAATAAATATATTTGAGAATTAGGACTGACTAATGCATTTAATCGAATCTACAGGAAGAGTGTTGCCTTAGCGAAAGCAATCGAATAGTGGTTTGTTGGTTTGCGTAGGGTGTCAAAAGAGGAAAAATGAAATGAAACTGAAACATATTATGATGCAATCGGTTCTAGCTTGTGGAATCTTGCTATTCGCAGGACTGGTCCATGCTGCGGACAAGAAACCTAACATCGTTGTCATCATGGCAGATGATGTTGGGACATGGAACGTCAGCGCATACCACCGCGGAATGATGGGCGGAAGTACACCCAACATTGATCGGATCGCTCAGGAAGGCGCATTGTTTACCGACTACTATGCCCAGCAATCGTGCACGGCTGGTCGGGCCGCATTCATCCTTGGGCAGGCACCGTTTCGTACCGGTTTGCTGAAGGTTGGATTGCCTGCTGCCAAACAAGGTATCCAGGATAAAGATCCCACGATCGCCGAGCTACTTAAACCTATGGGCTACGCCACCGCGCAGATCGGGAAAAACCATCTTGGTGACCGCAATGAGTACTTACCTACTGTACATGGTTTCGACGAGTTCTATGGCATGCTCTACCACCTCAACGCAATGGAAGAACCGTACCAGGACGACTACCCGAAAGGCGACGATTTCCTCGCGAAATTCGGTCCACGCAACCTCATAGAAACAACGGCTAGCAACGTGGACGATTCGACGACGGATCCGCGATGGGGTCGGGTGGGTAAACAGAAGATTACAGACGGCGGTCCGCTGCCGCCGGGCCCGAAGATGGATCCTAAAGCAAAGTTTAACATGGAGAACATAGACGAAGAGCTGGTGCGTCGCTCGAAGGACTTCATGCAGCGCTCTGTCAAGGCAGATAAGCCGTTCTTTCTCTGGCACAACACGACGCGCACGCACGTATGGACGCATTTGTCTCCCAAGTGGAAGGGCAAGAGCGGCTATGGCATCTACGCCGACGCCATGATGGAACTTGACTCCATCGTTGGTGAATTGCTCAAGGAACTGGATGATCTCGGCATTGCGGACAATACGATCGTTCTCTTCACCAGCGATAACGGCCCTGAAATTTTCAGTTGGCCTGATGGCGGAAATCAGCCATTCCGGGGAGAGAAGGGTACCGTGTTCGAAGGTGGCTTCCGCGTCCCTATGCTTGTGAAGTGGCCTGGTGCAATCAAGCCCGGCACCATCATCAATGAGGTCATGGCCAATGAAGATTGGATGCCGACACTGTTGGCTGGTGCTGGCGAACCAAAGGTGAAAGAGAAGCTCTTAAAGGGGATGAAAGTGGGCAACAAGACATTCAATAACCATCTGGATGGCTATAATTTTCTTCCGTTTTTCAAAGGTGAAGCTGACGAGGGACCGCGGCGCGAATTCTTCTATTTCAGCGATAGCGGAGAACTCATGGCCTTGCGTTACAACGACTGGAAAGTCACATTTAAGAGCATCAAGGGCAACCTGTTCACCGGCACGGAAGTCACGACCAATGTTCCTCTTGTGACGAATCTGCGCCAGGACCCATGGGAGCGCTATCAGGACGAATCGATGAGCTATGCCATGTGGTGGGCCGATAAGCTATGGACGCTCGTTCCCGCATCCACCATCGTCGGAGAGTTTATCCAAACGTTCAAAGAATACCCACCCAGCCAGGCTGGCGGTACGTTTGGTATCGGTGAGACGCTGAAGAAGATAGAAGATGGAGCTAGCGGGGGTGGGAAGTAAAAATCTCCGGAAGGGGTCTGTCTATTCATTATTTTTGATTGCAAAGCCAAATCAAACAGTGATGGAACATACACTGTTCGATTTGGATGCGAAGGAAAAGCAAACAACATTCAAATTAAAAATAACTCGGGGCATGGAATGCAATTGTAAGAGCATACCGTCCTTCAAAACTAGTGCAATCCGGCAAGTGGAAACCATTTGAAACGGTTAAATAAGGAGAAAAACATGCAGAAAACATTATTATTAATACTGGGCATATGTATATTCTCATTTTCATCTGTTTCCCAGGCTAAAGAACAGAGCCTACATAACCAAATGCTGGAGTTTCGTGCAACCGAAGCAATCGTATGGGCCATGCCTA
>JAADHD010000031.1 GCA_013152075.1 Verrucomicrobiota bacterium
GATGGAACGGGCGATGGAAATGCGTTGTTGCTGGCCTCCGGAAAGCTGAGCCCCTTTGTCGCCGCAAACCGTGTCGTAGCCATTTTCCTTTTCCATGATGAACTCATGCGCATGAGCCATTTTAGCGGCTTCGATCACTTCTTCCTTGGTGGCATCCAGCCGACCGTAGAGGATGTTGTTGTGGATCGAATCGTGGAAGAGGAAGGTTTCCTGCAAGACAAGCCCCATTTGATCCCGCAGGGAAGACTGGGTGAATTTGTTAATATTGGTGTCACCTAGTGAAATCGTGCCGGAAGTCGGATCGTAGAAGCGCATCATCAGCGACAGCATTGTTGATTTTCCGGAGCCACTTTTGCCTACTAATGCGTAGAATTTTCCAGGTTCAAAGGTGAGTGAAATATCTTCCACCGCAGGTGTGCCGGGTACGTAAGCGAAGGACACTTTGTCGAAGATCAGGGGGCCGTCGGGTTTGGTCAGCTCGATGGCATCAGGAGCATCAGCGATATCGGGTTTCATGTCGATAATTTCAAAAACCTTCGAGGTGGCGACGATACATTTTTGCAGTGATACCTGGATTCTGGAAAGCGCTTTTGCGTGCGGATACATGGCCATCAGCATGAAGTTCAATACGAGAAAATCCTCGGTTTCCATGCCGGTCATTTTTGCGTAGACCAAACCAACGGCGATGCCAATGGAAGCGACGGTTTCGACCATGGGGCCGACGATTTCGATAGCTTTTCGCCAGCGCATGATGAAGTCCAGCATTCGTTGACTGGCTTTGTTAAAACGCGTGCGTTCAAAATCTTCACGGGCGGATGCCTTGACCACTTTGATTCCAGAAAAAGCCTCCTGCATGATGACCATGAGCATACCAGCTTCCTCTTCTTCTTTTCCGCCTGCTTTACGGACTTTATTGCTGATATAGATAACGGGAAGTAGGCAAAGAGGGAAAACGACAACAGCTCCTATCGTGTATACAGGATTCATGACGAGAAGCATGCCTAGAATGGTAAGCACAGATACGGGATGCTTGATCATTGCAGAAGCGAGATCGGTTCCTGCGGATGATGCCATGCGGGTCTGGTTGAAAACTGTTTGCATCAATTCCCCTTGCCTGGCATGGCTGTAAAAGTTGAGTGATTGGTTGACCAGATTGCCAAATGATTCATCGCGGATCCGATAAAGCACTCGGTTGCCTATCCAGAGCATGTAGTACATATGCAGATAGGTGAGCAGGCCCTTGATCAACATCAGGAGAGGGACCAGGCCGCAGACAAAAGCAGTGAACAGTAAGTCATGGTCGGCAATGAAAGCTGGAGGAGTAAAAGCGATGTCTTGCCCGAATTCGAACTTAAACCCTTCAAAGGGGCGAATGACTTTGTCGGAGTGGGGGTTCAATACCAAGTCGAACACCACACGGATAACTAGAAAGAGAATGGCATAAAAAAGACCTGAAGCGATTCCAAAAAACACGCCCATGCCAAAACGCACTTTGTAGGGTTTGACGTAGCTGAGCAGACGCAGATATATAATCCTGGCGTGAGCCCGGTATTCGGCCCCGGACATACTGCCGACTTCTTTGTGTGAGATTTTTCTATGTGTGACTTTATCAGCCATAAAAGTGAAGTGAGTTTAAGTGAGGACGCGTGTTGGTGCAACGTCGGAGACGTTCGGGATGCAGGAATTTACTGAAGTATTTCAGTCCTGATTTATATAGGCTTGCCAGTCTTTCGGCAGCAGGCATTCCTCAACATCGCTGGCGATACGGCCCTCAAAGCTTGGCTCGAATGAAGTGCTGGTGCCGTAGACCATGATCACATTTTCGGAGCTGGCACAACGCAGCGCGTGAGCTACCCCTGAAGGAATGACCAATCCTATATTACTGGCTCCCGGTCGGTTATCGCCTTCGATAATAAAGCGCATCACTCGACGCGGCATGCCGACTCGTTCTTCAACGAGAAAGAACTCGATGGTTCCCTGGACAAAAAACATCGCGTCCCATTGCTCGCGATCATAAGGGCGGGTTTCATAGGACTGCGGTTCTTCGACATATAGCTTCTGGAACCAGTCGGCGGCAGAGCTTCCCTCCGGGATCGATGGCGGGTGAATGTGAAAGCCCTTCGCCGTATTGGCAAACATGGTGGCGGTGGCCCATTGTTGAGGCCAAAGCCCGATGTCATTTAGACGGCCTTCTTTTTCTCGCGAAAACTCGGCGAACCATCCTCGATGGCGTTGCTGGTAAACCGGGCGGTGAAAAATTTCGACTCCGGGGATCCAGACATTTTCGAGGCCGGGTTTTGGTCCCGCCTGTTCGGTGGCGAGTTCCCCAGCTTCGACGCCGCTGGTGGCTAGTCGGGTGGCGAGATCCGCTTTGGCGTAGTCGCGGGTCTGTAAGGCCGCGCGCGCCTTCGCTTCCAGTCCCTGCCATAGATCGTTGTTTTCATCCGGATTCATATTTGCCTTTCCATAAGGGGGAAATGAGCCTTTTTCAATCGAGAACCGGCGCAGGTGTTCAATCAAAGGTTGAATCCGAGATCCAAGCCAGATAATCGGGGGATCCGTGATCGATAGGAACGGCTATAATTTCAGGGACCTGATCAGGATGAACCTCACGAATGCGGGTTTCGATTTCCTTATAATTATTGTGGGTGGTCTTGATGAAGACAGGCACTTCGGTTTTGCACTCAGTAAGCCCTTTCCAACGGTAAATAGATTGCGACGAAGGTAACAAATTGACGCAGGCAGCGATTTGCAATTCCACCAGTTGTGTGCCAATTTGACGCGCTGATTCAGCGTCTGGAAAATTGGTCAGGATGAGGATGTATTGATCTTTGGACATGACACAAAATTAACACATGAAATCACGGTTTATCGATAAGTTTATTGATCATGTGGATCGCGTAGGCCCTGAGGAGCTTCAGGGGCACGTTCTCCGGATTGTGCAGGAAATGGGGTTTCTGGAAAAAGTTTTTGATGCGCTTAGGGAGGGCGTAATTGTGACGGATGAGGAGGGCTTGATTCATTACTTGAATCTAGCTGCGTGTGAGTTTTTTGGGATCGATCGCCGGGATGCGATTGGCCAACCGATTGGGTCGCAAGTGAAGGGTTTGGATTGGGATCAGCTGACGGAATCAGGCCGAGTGGTTAACCGGGATCTTGAAGTGTTCTATCCGGAGAATCGTTATATCAATTTTTATGTCGCGCCATTGAAGGACGACGATGAGGCGGCGGCGGAAGGTTTTGTGCTGTTGTTGCGTGATACCACCCAGTCGCGTCAGCTAAGGGAGGAGGAGTTGGAGTCGGAAAAGATGAATGCGCTGACGATGCTGGCCGCCGGAGTGGCGCACGAGATCGGCAATCCCTTGAATTCGTTGAATATCCACTTGCAACTGGTGCAGCGAAAATTAAAAAAAGTCGATGATCAGGCATTGCGGGAGGAAGTGGATGAACTGTTGGAAGTTGCCAGGGGGGAAATTCAGCGGTTGGATTTTATTGTGGAAAAATTCCTCAGCGCGGTGAGGCCGACGCAACCGCGAATTGAGTCGGTGGATCTGAATGACTTGGTGCAGAACGCGGTAAAATTCATGGCGGCGGAAATCCAGGATCGCGGGATAAATGTGAAGCTAAAATTGAATCCGGATGTGCCGAACTTGCCCTTGGACAAGGATCAAATGAAACAGGCGCTGTATAATCTTATCAGGAATGCCTGTCAGGCGATTGGTTCTGATGGAGAACTGGAGATCGATGTGGATAAGGATGACTTTAATGTCAGCATCCGTATTGCCGATTCAGGCCCTGGAATCACGGCGGAAGAAGTGGGCAAAGTATTTGAACCTTATTTTACCACTAAGAAAGCCGGTTCGGGTCTGGGATTATTGATTGTTCGACGCATCGTGCGCGAGCACGGAGGGGAAGTGGAATTTAACAGCGAGGAAGGGAAAGGGGCAACGGTCACGATTTTCCTGCCGCGAATCGACAAGCGGATGCGTCTGCTTCCGGGGCCTGGTGATGGCAGTGTGGAAGAAGGGGAGGTGATTGAGGTCGAATCGATAGGCGAAAAAATTGTAGAGGAAAAAAAGAGTAAAAAATGAACGATCTTGAAGATACTATCGTTCTGATTGTGGATGATGAGAAGAACACGCGGGATGGATTGAGACGCTCGTTTGAAGATGATTTCGATATTTACGTGGCGGCCAATATGGCTGAAGCGATGGAAGTTTTGCGCAACGAATCGGTTGAAGTGATGGTGACTGATCTTCGTTTGGGAGGAGAGGACGGAATGGAGTTGATTGACCAGGCGTTGAAAATTCCGAAACCACCAGTGTGTATCATGATGACCGCTTACGGTTCTGTGGACACTGCGGTGCAGGCAATGAAGCGAGGGGCTTACGATTATGTGAGCAAGCCTTTGAATATCGATGAACTCGAGTTGGTCATCAAACGGGCGATACGCAGTCGCACAGTGGAAAATGAAAATGCGTCGCTGAAACGTCAGGTTGAAAAGAAGTTCACGATGGAGAACATCATCGGTAGCTCGCCAGTGATGCATCCGGTATTTGAAACTGTAGAGCAGGTGGCGCCGACGAAGGCCACGGTATTAATCGAGGGAGAGAGCGGCACGGGTAAGGAATTGATTGCGCATTCGATTCATAATTTGAGCGGTCGGCCGAAGTCAAAACTGACGATCGTGCACTGCGCGGCACTCAGTTCACAGTTGCTGGAGAGTGAATTGTTCGGGCATGAGCGAGGGGCCTTTACTGGCGCGACGGAAAGGCGCAAGGGGCGTTTTGAAGAAGCGGATGGAGGCACCTTGTTTCTTGATGAGATTGGCGAAATTGACAGCAATACC
>JAADHD010000474.1 GCA_013152075.1 Verrucomicrobiota bacterium
CAACCAATATCGCAAGCGTGGCGGCCATGTACCCCAGCGTGGGGCTTGTTCCAAAGGAATATCCAAACCCTATCAAAATCCCCATATCCGAAATGCGATCAGGCACTTCGTTATAAAGCTCTCCGACCAGTGAAGTCTTCCCGCTTTCTATAGCGACCATCCCGTCAAACATATTTGCTAATAAACGACACTGCACCAAAACCGCCCCAGCGAACCAGAACCAACGCTCGGCCATATCAAAATGTTTGGTCAAAGCAAAAGCGGCCCCTGCCGCAATGCCCGCAATCATCCCGGCGATGGAAATTCCATTTGGTGAAAACCCGAGCTGCACAAGATAAGTTGCCGCCCGCTTCGCCAACCTGGTCTCCCGGGTGGCAATAGGACGCCGGTCACCGGTATTGTTATTTATTTCGAAAGCCATTGTTCTATGCCAACACCTGATGAATCAACTCTCCCTCCACGTTGGTCAGACGTCGTTCGAGACCATTGTGAAAAAAGGTCAAACGTTCGTGATCGAGGCCCAGTAAATGTAAAGTCGTCGCATTAAAATCGTATAAACTCAGCACATTCTCCACCGCTTTTTGCCCGAGATCATCGGTCACTCCATGGCTCACCCCCGGTTTCACCCCAGCGCCCGTCATCCAGCAAGTAAAACCATTGGGATTGTGATCACGGCCTTTGGCTCCCTTCTGGAAAAAAGGCATGCGACCGAACTCCGTGCACCACACCACCAGAGTCTCTTCCAAGAGCCCGCGCTGCTTGAGGTCCCGAATCAGCGCCGCCGCCGGTTGATCCATGATTTCGGCATGGATGTCATACTGCTCCTTGAGTTTGCTGTGCCCATCCCAATTCAGCTTGCCTCCACTGGCGTATGCCCCATTAAACAGCTGCACAAAGCGCACGCCTTTTTCAATCAAACGACGGGACAATATACAATTACGCGCAAAGGCTGCTTTGTTGGGATTCGATTCATCATCGGCTCCGTAACTTTTCATGATGTGATCAGGCTCGGTGGACAAATCACTGATCTCCGGCACGCTGAGTTGCATGCGAGCAGCTAACTCGTAACTAGCGATTCGGGCGGCGAGTTTATTATCCCCTGGATTTTTCGCCAAGTGACGCTCATTGGTGCGCTGCAAAAATGCCCGCGTAGCACTATCCGCAGATGGCGAAACTCCACCTGGCGTCTGAAGATGCCGGATTGGATTTTTTGCACTGAAAGGCGTGCCCTGAAACTCAGCCGGCAAAAAACCCGGACCCCAATTATTCACACTCGCCTGCGGAACCCCGCGTGGATCGGGTATGGAAACAAAAGCCGGCACATCCTGATTCTCACTGCCCAGCGCATAACTGACCCAGGCCCCCATGCTGGGAAAACCGTCCTGAACAAAACCCGTGGACAAAAAATTCTCCGCCGGCCCGTGGGTGTTCGAATTACTGGTCAACGAATGAATAAAGGCAATGTCGTCAGTCAGCTCGGCCAGATGAGGTGCCATCTCCGACACCATTTTTCCCGTCTGCCCACGCGGCTTGAATTCGTATTGTGGTCGCGCCAGATTACCCGCAGGCCCCTGAAAAGTCACCGCCGGGCCACCCTTCAACGGTTTGCCATCCCGCTTGATCAACTCCGGTTTATAATCCCAGGTTTCCAACTGGCTAACCGCTCCCGCACAGAAAATCACGATGACATTTTTTGCCTTCGCCGCTTGGTGACTCAGACGCGGCGCGTAAGGCTGCGCCGGATCAATCTGTGGCCGTTCCTGAGCAAGCAATCCGTCTTGTCCCAACATCTTCGCCAATGCAATAGAGCCCAGTGCGGTACCCGACTGGGATAAAAAACTTCGCCGATCAAGAAATTGACGGCCAACGGATGATAAATATTCGGCTTGGTTACTCATGGAATTACATTGATTCCTCGCAAGCCAAATAAAGGAGCGGCCGCAAGTAAATGACGATCATTGGAATAAATTTCGGTGAAACCCTGTTCGGAAGCACTGGCGAGATGCAAGGCATCGGCAGCACGCAAATAAACTGATTCCGTAGCTTTCAAATAAGCCCGCTCCACCCGCGTTATGTGATTTTCATAAATAGGAATCCACTGCAGCGCATCCGCTGCTGTATCAAGTTCAAGTTGAGCGATGAGACTCTTTAATTGTCTCAAAGTCGCCGCACCCTCTCGCACTTTGCGATGAGCAGCGGAGACAAATTCAGCCCGCCCATGAAGCGAACAAAACAATACGTCCAAAGAGGCGGCATGCGCCCTCACTTCAGCAGATCCCGCCTCCTCACACTGGATCTTAAACAAATAACTAGTGTCGTAATACGCCGCCCTCATTTGATATCCCGCTCCTCGCTGATCATTTCTGTCGAATCCCCAAGCTCATTAAAGGCCCCCGCCTGTAAAGCTTTTTCAAATTCAGGCAACAGTTTGCGCTTCGCCCAATAGGACGATGCCTTTTCGTCCAAACGCACACTCGATTCGGCAAGCAATGCTTTTTCCAAAAGATGAATCGTTTCCTGGGTCACCGACCGCCGATGCGCGGAGGCGGTTTCTTTTAACCTCGAATGAAGTTCCTCTGGGAATGATTTGATCACTAGTGTTGGCATAACAAGTAAAAGGTAGCATAAGGGAAGCTAAATGCTACCACTGTCGAAAACTGGCTTTTCATGGAATGAATAAAAATTCGCTGCTGTTGTAAACGGCCCGACACAGGGCGGGCAAACCATTGCTCGACACCAACGCGGTCGCATCCGCCAACTCCTCGGCATCAGCCTCACGCCCATAAGCCAGTTGGTATATCCGCTGGATCTGATGTTTCGTTTCGGAGCCCGCTTCCCTTTCAACGCGTGAGGCAAAAGCTGCTGACTCATCCATCGTGAAGCGGCTGTTGAACAGGTTGAGTGCCTGCAAGGGCGTGGTGGATTGGCGACGACGGGACGAAGTCTGTCCGGCATCCGGGCAATCAAAAGCTCCGAACACGGCTTCGCGTTCCATGCGAATTTTGTGAGCGTAAATCATCCGCCGCAGTCCTTCGTCTTTGTAGGTTTCCACAGGGGGAAAGCCGCTCAACCCTCCACGTGATTTGAACATGTCAAAACCCGAGCCGCCCATCTTCAGGTTCAATCGACCGCTCACCGCGAGCATGGTGTCGCGAATGCTTTCGCCCTCAAGTCGACGTGATGGAAAGCGCCACAGCAAACGAACGTCAGCATCTTTGGCTTGGGCATCCGGGCGAATTTGACTGGACTGGCGATAAGTCGCAGAAAGTGTAATCATCCGGTGCATTTGTTTGATCGACCAACCGGAACGAACGAATTCGAGTGCCAGCCAATCGAGCAATCCAGGGTGACTGGGCTTGACTCCGGCGCGTCCGAAGTCATTGGATGTCTCGACCAGCCCAATTCCAAAATGCCCCTGCCAGATCCGGTTCACCATCACCCGAACCGTCAGGGGGTTCTCCACGTTGGTGATCCATTCGGCCAATGCGAAACGGCGTTGCGTGTCGGTCGCTCCTTTGGGTAACTTTATTTTACCCAAAGAGCTGATCGATGCCGGCGCGAGCTCCTCCTTCGGCTGCTCAGGATCGCCGCGACGAAGCAGGAACATTTTTTCAGGCTCCCCAAAAATTCCCCCATAGATTACAGATATTTTTTTGAGCTCTACTATTTGAGTTTCTAGTCCCTTTTTCTCCTGCTGCAGAGCCTTCGCCTGTTTGGTCTCTTCGGCATCAAGTCCAGCCAAAGTGAAATCTGCCATCTTCTTGGCTTTGGGGTCATACTTTTTCCGATCGGTCGAGTCCGCCACCACGCGCCACTGACCCGAGCGGTTAGCCACTTCGATGAGGTAGTCCAAAGGTAAACGATCTGTGAATTTCCCGTGTCGATCACGAGCCCAAACAACCCTGTCTATCGTTTGTTCAGTCAAAAACTCCAGCATCACCCAGCCCTTGCCCTTTTTACTCGACATCCAACTGCGGCCATTTCCGTAACGCCCGTCGTTGATGAATCCTAGCTCGTGGCGTGTGGCTACCACATTACTGCCTGAAGCGCTCGCCTTGGTGCCGACGCTGGCGAGCGCGACATTGCGGTCATCTGTATCGAAGACTTCCAGCTCATCCAGACAGGGTTCCAAGTTGTTGGTGCTCTTGATTGTGAAGCGCACACGCTTGGCTTTCACTGATGTGAAACGCTCAATATTTATTCTCGCATTTACTGCCGGGCGTTCGGCGCCGGACTTTGCACGCGGGACAAACTCTGTCAGCTTGCGTGCAATTTCAGACACCTCAACAGCAAGCTTCCTGGCTTGTTCAGCCTCGGGAGACTTAATCGTACGATCACCATATTTCACCCCGGCAAAAAAGGCCTGCATGGCATAATAATCGCGGGAGCTGATCGGATCGAATTTGTGATCGTGACAACGCGCACAACCGATACTGAGGCCGAGAAAAGCCTCGCCAGTATTGATAACGATTTCGCCAAGTTCGTCCTGACGCGCCAATCGTTTTGAAGCGTCATCCTTGCCGATCTGACCCGGCAACAACACAGCTGAAGTAACTAGAAATCCCGTCGCCGCATCCTTGCCCATGGTATCACCGGCAAGTTGTTCGCGGATGAATTGATCATAAGGCGTGTCCTTGTTGAAAGCCTCGATGACATAATCACGATAGGGCCAGGCGTTGGCTCGGGGAGTGTTCACCTCGAAGCCATGAGTGTCGGCATAACGCACCACGTCAAGCCAGTGCTGCGCCCAGCGCTCGCCGTAGCGCGGAGAAGCGAGCAAGTCATCGACGACACGCTTGTATGCGTCCGTCTCTTTCAAAAATGCAGCCAACTGCCCTGATGTAGGCGGCAGTCCGGTGAGATCAAAAGTTACCCGCCGCAACCAGGTTCGCCGATCAGCTTCAGAAGATGCCTGTAAGCCTTCCTGTTCCAATCGCGCAAGAATGAAACGATCCATTCCCCCTCGCGCCCACTCCTTATTTTTCGTCTTGGGCGGCACCGAATTTTCCACTGGCTTGAATGACCAATGATCGCGCCTGTTTTCCAGTTTGGCCAGATCAACCCCATCCGGCCATACTGCACCTTGATCGATCCATGTTGTCAGTGTCGCGATCTCTGCAGCCGACAAAGGCTTCCCCTCACTCGGCATGCGTTCACTCTTGTCATCAGAAGTCACCAGGCGAATCAACGGGCTTTTATTAGCTTTCCCCGGAATGATATCCGGTTGATGGGTATCCCCCCCCTTTAGGGCCAGCTCCTTGATATCCAAACGCAACTCGGACTTCTGCTTCTTCTCCCCGTGGCATTCGTAACAGTGCTTTTGGAAAATCGGCTGTATATCACGGACAAAATCCACTGGGGCGGCAGAAACAGCGGCCGACAGGGTAATAGTCAGGGCAAAAACAGTAGTGCGGCAGAATAAAATCATCGTCGTTACTTATTAATCTCCACAAGTCAGGGAGATTTAACGATCTTTTTCAAACTTTCTCACTTTTAATCATATCCTGAGCCACTAAGACGGCAGGTCGGGGAAAATCGGAGCCAGAAGAGAGGAACCACGAAAGGGATTTAATATAAAGATAGAAGAAATGTAGTTCGGTAAGCGTCACCCCGGGCACCCCTTGAGTCGTAGTGACCACGGGTCATAGTTGGCGACCTATGACTGACAGTGACCCGCAAGAAAAAGTCCAGCTTCTCAAGACCGATGTGATGGGGAGGGTTCACACGACCCGCGAACAACGTGAGTTGATTCTCGATTCATTTGAAACAGGCGCTCTGAGCGGACCGGAGTTCGCTCAAGTTCACGGTATCAAATACCGGACTTTTGCAACTTGGCGACAAAAGAGACGGCGACAACGAGGCGGTTACGACAAAACAAAGTCGCCAGCCAAGTCCCCATCCATGGAACTGACGCTGGCGGAAGCTGCTCACATCGAGTTGGTGGAGGCTGAACCCAAGAGTCGACGTAAATCCACTGGAACCCGACGCCCCCGCATCCCGGAGGATCTGCCGATTGTTGAGGAAATCATTTTACCCGAACCGGTGAAAGGCTGCCCGCAAGCCTGACGTCGCGTCGGAGAAGAGGTTAGCGAACAGCTTGATTACGAGCCGGGCAAGTTCTTCTGTCGCCAAACCGTGCGGCCTAAATATGTGAAGAAAGCTAATCGGCAAGCACCTCCGATCATTGCAGAGCTACCCCCGAAGCTCGTTGAGGGAGGCATAGCCTCTCCGGGTTTGCTGACCTCAGAGAGCAGTAACAAAAAGAAAAAAAACGGCTCGGAAAGGCTCAAGAATTATACCTTAACTTTCGCTCTCCGCTGTTTGAAAATGGGGGTGACTTCAGGCAGGGGGCGAAAAAGCAAATTCCTAGCAGTTATGGTAAAATATATGCTAAATTAGTACTTTGTGCGCTCTCTGCGCCATCATCATCAATCGATGTTATTGTAAACAAATAGTTTACACTAGCTTGAATAGGAAAAGTTAAAATAGGTGTGCTAAATGGTAATTCAACATCACCATCATTAGCATACCAACTGCCAAATTCCTTAAACAAAACACCGTTATTGTAAACTCGCCATTTTAAAGCAAGTTTATATGTTAAATCCTGCGTTGTTATAAGTGACTTTAACGATATATCAAGACCATTAACAGCATCAATTGATAGATTTTTCATTACTGAAGTATTAACAAAAGGGGGGTCGTGATTGTATCCAAATTTCTTAGTTAAAGGATAGTATTTAAATTGATGGAATCTTACGTCATCCACTCTAAAACCTGATGCTGCATATTTATCTTTATACTTTCTAATAGTTCCATAAACGTCTGAATCAAAATGAAATTCAGAATTAGGCACGAATGACATGTCAACAGGGTCTACTAAATATGTATTAGGATAATGCCCGCTATGAACCACCATTAACCCATCTTCTAAAGTTGTAAGGCTAGCCCCCTTACTAGGGTATGGCATTAAAATCGATGCATACATCCAAGTTACTCCATTATCTAAACTTTTAGCAATTGCGTCTGTTGGAGAAGTTCTACCAAGTGCATACACAACGCTACCGACCATTGTGAACGCTATTTCATTAACTTTACCAACTCCCGAAGGATTGCCTGTATCCCACAATCTTGATATTAGATTCCAAGTAACACCATTATCAGGTGAATTAAATACATAAGCCCCAAGAGTATCCACATCTAAAATTTGCCAATTAGCTAGT